>JAZSNJ010000026.1:0-8626 GCA_045536355.1 Clostridia bacterium
AAATTATTTAAATTAATTTTTTCTAAATTGACTGTTGGTAAATTTTTTTCTCTTAAAACTATTACTTGGCTATTTTTTACTTGTGAAAGTAGTGAAAAATCAAATTCATTCTTTTCAGAAACCACTGTAATTAAATTATCACAAGAAGCTACTTCATCTACTTTAATAAATTTTGCAGTAATATCTTTTTTGTTTAACTGCATTAAAAGTTCTGATTTAATAAAATCACTACAAATACCTAATATATTGATTATAGTTCTATGATTTTTGTTCTTAATTGCAATTGGGCTGAAAGTTTTTTCATACATATCCGGCCTGTTTATTTTAGTTATTTCAACCGAATTTTCATATTTCCATTTGTTGACTTCAGCTTGATTCCCTGAAAGTAATACTTCTGGTACTTTTTTGCCGTTAAAAACAGACGGTCTTGTATATTGAGAATGTTCCAAAAGACCATTGTAGTGCGACTCGTTCTGAAAAGACTCTTCGGTACTTAAAACACCCGGAACCAACCTGGAAACAGCATCACAAACTGCAAGTGCAGCAATTTCCCCGCCGGTTAATACGAAATCTCCTATTGATAACTCATAATCACATATTTCATCTATTACCCTTTGGTCAATTCCTTCATAATGACCGCAAATTAAAACAATATGTTCCTGTTTTGCTAAATCACAAGCAATTTCCTGATTAAACTTTCTCCCTCTTGGCGACATATAAACAGTTACCGGCCTTTTAGTGCATGTTTCCAAAACAGAATTATATGCGTTAAAAACAGGCTGCGGCCTTATAAGCATACCTGGGCCGCCACTATACGGGTAATCATCAACTCTGTTATGTTTATCATCGGCAAAATCCCTGATATTTATGTAATTAAACTTAAGTAAACCTTTTTTTACTGCGTTTCCGGTAATACTATTTTCTAAAATTGATGAAAAAAATTCCGGGAAAAGAGTTAAAATATCAAAACGCATTTAATTAGCCTCCTCCGGAATTTTTACTTGAATTATTTTATTATTTATATCAATAGACAGAATGTTTTCTTTTATAGCAGCAAGATATATTCTGTTACCTTCGTTTTCAATTTCATATACATCGGCAGTTCCGGTTGTTATTATTTGTGTTAAAGTGCCGATTTCTTGTTCGCCTTCCAACACTTTGCAGCCTATAAGATCTGCAACAAAAAAAGTGTTGTCAGATAAAGCCAAATCTGTTTTTTCACAATATGCAATAAGATTAATTAAATTTTGAGCATCATTAATAGAATCAATGCCTTTTAATTTAACCAAAACGCTTGATTTGTGATATTTAACATCATTAACTTTATATCTTATATCGTTAATGATAAGATATTTAAAATTTTCAAATACTTCTGGAAAATCAGTCCAGGGCTGAATTTTAATAACACCATTCAGCCCGTGAACATTACAAATCTTCCCTGCTTGTAATAAGGCTTTCATAATTAAATGATATCAACTGCAACCTTTTTATTTTCGGCTACAGATGCTGCTTTAATTACAGTTCTGATAGCTTGAGCTATCTTACCTTTTTTGCCAATAACCTTACCCATATCTTCTTTTGCAACAGAAAGTTGTAAAACAGTAAGGTTTTCTTTCTCAACTGTTGTTACAGTAACCTGGTCAGGATGCTCAACAAGCGATTTTGCTATTTCAATCAGTAATTGTTGCATATTAATCTCCTAATTATTTAATAACATCCAATTTTTTGAGCATATCTTTAACTGTATCAGTTGGCTGAGCTCCATTTTTAATCCAAGCTTTTGCTTTTTCAACATCAATTTTAACATCAGCAGGATTGGTCAAAGGATTGTAAGTACCGATTTCTTCGATAAATCTGCCATCTCTTGGGTATCTTGAATCAGCAACTACAACTCTGTAAAAAGGTGCTTTCTTAGAACCCATTCTTCTTAATCTGATTTTTACTGCCATTATTATTTCCTCCTAGTTTATATTTAACTTCCTAAAACGGAAGTTTAAATCCATTTAATTTTTTCATCTTTTTAGGGTTTGAAAATTGTTTCATCATTTTTTGCATCTGTTCAAACTGTTTTAAAAGAGCATTTACCTGAGTAACAGTAGTACCACTTCCCTCAGCGATTCGTTTTCTTCTGCTGAAATTTATTATATCCGGTTTTTCTCTTTCTTTTACAGTCATTGATTTAATTATAGCTTCAGTCTGAGCAAGTTTTTTTTCATCAACATTAATATTTTTTAGAGCCTTTTTATCAACACCAGGCATCATACCCAAAAGTTGGTCAACTGGCCCCATGTTTTTCATTTGTTGAAACTGGTCTAAAAAGTCATTCAAATCAAAGGTTTGTGATTTGATTTTCTTTTCAAGTTCGAGAGCTTTCTTTTCATCAAAAGCCTCCTGCGCTTTGTCAATTAAAGTAAGGACATCACCCATACCCAAAATTCTTGACGCCATTCTGTCAGGATAAAATAGTTCAAGATCATCAAGCTTTTCTCCACTACCGCAAAACACTATTGGCTTTCCTACTACAGCATTAATAGAAAGTGCAGCACCGCCTCGGGTATCACCATCAAGCTTAGTTAATATAGCACCATCAATCCCGATTTGCTCATCAAATGTTTTAGCAACATTAACTGCATCCTGACCTGTCATTGAGTCTAATGTTAAAAATGTTTCTGTAGGATTAATTTCATTTTTTATGTTTACAAGTTCACTCATAAGTTCTTCATCAATATGAAGACGACCTGCTGTATCAACAATTAAAAAGTCAAACCCATTTTTAACAGCAAATTCTTTTGCAGACCTCGCTATTTCTACTGCTGATTTATTTTCTAAAGTGAAAACTTCAGCACCTACATTTTCACCAACAACCTGAAGCTGTTTGATTGCAGCAGGTCTATAAATATCACATGCTGCCAAAAGTATTTTTTTATTTTGCTTTATAAAATATTTAGCAATTTTAGCACAAGTAGTTGTTTTACCTGCCCCCTGCAGACCCATGAGCATATATACAGTAGGTGTTTTGGGAGAAATAACAGGTTTGTGAACCTCACTTCCCATAAGCAAAATCAGTTCTTCATTAACAATTTTAATGATTTGCTGTGCAGGAGTAAGACTCTCTAAAACTTTAGCGCCTAAAGCTTTTTCAGTTGCAGAAGCTATAAACTGCTTTACAACTTTAAAATTAACATCTGCCTCAAGCAACACTAGTTTTATCATACGCATAGTTTCTTTAACATCTGACTCAGAAACTTTGCCTTTACCTCTTAATTTTCTAAAGACATCATTTAGTTTATCGCTTAAGCTATCAAACGCCATAACAAACTCCTTAAATAAGATTTCCTATTTCATTGGTAATCTTTAAAACTTTCTTTGACAATTCCTCATCACTACTTTTGGTAAGTATATTTTCAATTTCATCTATATGTGCAGAAAGTACTGTGTTTTTATGGTATATTTTAAGTTTGTTTTCATATTCTTTTAAAAGTGTTTCAGCTTTGACAAGAGCATCTCTCACACCTTGCCTTGAAATGCAAATACATTCTGAAATTTCACCAAGCGATAAATTCTGATTAAGATACATATCGCAAATTTCGAACTGCCTTTCGGTAAGTAAAACACCATAATATTCGAATAAGACTGATAAATATAGTAAGTCTTCCATAAACACCTCAAAACAATACCTGTAAAGTAAAACACTTTACAGGTATTATATAACATGTTTTATTGATTGTCAATAGTATTTACAGAATTATTTTGCAAATTTAAAATATACTCTTTCAAGTTTTTCATTGATGCACCAAAACTTTCCCAATCGCCATTTTTGCTGCTTTCTTCAATAGAGTTATAAATTTCAATTAACATTTCAGTATCATAAGTAAAAACTTCAGTTTCAAGATTAGTTTCAAGCTGAGCATTAATATTTGTATCTTCTTCAATAAGTTCAAATGTAATACCAAAAGCCTTGTTAATTGCTTCTTCTAAAGAATTACACATATATACTTTATCACCAAAAACCGCAACAATTCTTTTAAGTTCGGGCAAAGATGCTTTATTATCAGAATTCAGATATATTGGCTCAATATATAAAACAGAATTGTTAACAGGTGCCATTAAAAGGTTACCCCTTATAACTTTTGAACCGCCCGAATTCCATAAAGTAAGTTCTTTGGAAATTTCGGGGTTGTTATCAATCATATTTTCAACCTGGAGTGGACCGTAAACTGTAATGTCTTTTGGGAATCTATACGCAATAAATTTGCCATAATTATCGCCCTCATTACCAACAGCTAACCATGAAGTCATATTTTCTCTGTTATACAAAGTAAATGGAAGCATCAAAACCAGTTCCGCTTCTCTCTCATTAAATTCGTTAAGCTTTAACACATTATAATAAGGGTCCATAGTTTTGATTTCATCAGCATATTTTTCTGTAGCTATTGAATATAAATCATTTTTGTTATAAAACGAATCAGCAGTTGACACATGATATTTAGCATAAATCGAACTTTGAACAGTAAACAGCCATTCAGGATATTTAATTTTTGACTTTAAAGATTTAGTCATTTCATCTTTTTCAAAAAGAGCTGGATAAATCTTTTGGTAAGACAACACTATCGGATCATCGTTATCAATAATATAAAGTTTCACATCTCCGCTATAAGCATCAACAGTTGCTTTTACAGAATTTCTTATATAATTAAATCCATTAGTATACTGCGAATATGGGAATTTATCAGTAGTAGTATAACCATCTACCACCCATTTAAGTGAACCATCATCATCAATAACAATATTAATGTCATTATCAAACTTAATAAACGGCGCTGCTGTCTTTAACCTTTCAATAACGTTCTGATTAATCAAAAGTCTGCTATCTGAATTAATTTGTCCAGATATAAGCATTCTTAAATCACCGGTTTTTAATGCAAATAACAATTTGTTAAAAGGAGTAAGTTGTATCCCTGCATCGCCTTTATACAAATACTCTTTATCGGTTGTACCTTCAGGATAATCAAGTTCTTTTATTGAAGTATTAACTATAACATCTTCTCCGTCAAACTCACCAAAATATATTCTTGGTTGTTTGACTTTAGGTACACCGATGGCAGAATTGTGCTTTATATCTTTAATATAAAAATCAGGTTCACCATTAGTATTTACTGAGTTTAATGATGCCATTACAAGACCATAGCCATGAGTATATCTGAACTTTTTATTGATATAGTTTTGCGCGGATTCATCAAGATTTGATGTTTCAAGTTCACGGGCACCTAAAAGAACAGCCTTTTTAATACCACCGACATTATATATACCAATATCCATATCTTTAAACTCATAGTAATTTCTTAAACCCTGAAGCTGGTTAGTAGCTGTGATTGTAGAACTATAGTCAACAATTCGTAAGTTTTCCAGAGTTTCTATGTCATATTCAGAAGGAGCGCTACTTACATTGTATTTATATTCAGTTTCAATAACTGAATTTAAATTATATCCAAATTTGGTAAATGCAATATTGTTTTTAATATAATTGTTTTCAACAGAAACTTCATTAGGCATAACATAAAAGGCGTTAACTACAGCAGAAATTGCATTAACTAAAATTACAATTAGAAAAAATGATGCAATCGCAAAAAACACTTTCTTATATGATTTCTTAATAAAAAATATGATTCCAAAGATAGCTATGATAATCATAATAAGTGGCATAAAACTGTAATAGTTAACCCATAATTTATCAGAAATAAATCCTGCACCTACAAGATCAGTTGCAAAATCCGAAAACAAGACATCATATCTTGAAAGAAACATCTTGATTGCTTGTAAAAATACAAAAATACAAAAAACAATTAAAAAATGTTTTATAATTGGTTTGCAATTTGTTAAATCATAAAATGTTCTCTCGCCGAGTCTTATATAAAGTAAAATATAACATAAAACAATCACAACTAAAGATACAGACCACATAACTATAAATATATTAAGAAGTGAAAGTAGTAATTCTCGTGTGAAAATATAAAATGCAACATCATGTCCAAATATAGGATCGCTTAAATTAAACATTGTAGAATTTAAAGACATAAGAATCTCTTTTGAAATGTTATCTGACCTTTCAAAGCTAATTACAATAGCAATTATTGCTGAAAAAATTGCAATAAAAAGTGTCTTGCCTAGAAATCCTCGTTCAACGCCTAATTTTGATAAAACATTTTTAGTTATTACAAGGTTAATAAATACAACCAAAAACGAAATCACAAATAAGATAATTCCGACTGTAATATCCATAAAAATATTTTTTAAGTAAACCTGTGTAAACTGCTCTCCTACTTCTTTAACAGTTATATAATCAGTATAAAAATTAATAAATACACCAAAAATAAGCAGAATTATAACTGCTAAGATTATAATACCTTTATTAAGTTTTGGCTTAGTACCTTTATACTCAGAAAACATTTATATCTCTCACCTACTTAAAATAAAGCTTTTGCAAACTCTGACGGATTAAAGGGTTCTAAATCATCCATCTGTTCGCCAACACAAATATATTTAACAGGGAGTGTCCTTTGATTTGCAAGACCAATTACTACTCCACCTTTGGCAGTGCCATCCAGCTTAGTAAGTATTATTCCTGTTAGCCCTGCAGATTTATCAAAAAGTTCAGCCTGTTGAAGCGCATTTTGACCTGTAGTCGCATCCAAAACAAGCAATATTTCTTTATCTGCATCAGGAAGTTCTCTCTCTGTTATCCTTATAATTTTTGCAAGTTCATCCATAAGATTTTTCTTATTATGAAGTCTTCCTGCTGTATCACAAATAATTAAATCACAGCCTTTATTTTTAGCTGAATTAATTGCATCAAATATAACAGCACCCGGGTCAGCACCTTCATTATGCTTAACTATATCACAATTAGCACGGTTTGCCCAGATTTCCAGTTGTTCGGCCGCTGCTGCACGGAAAGTATCACCGGCAGCAAGCATAACTTTCTTGCCAAGGCCACTATAGTACCCCGCCAGTTTGCCAATACTAGTGGTTTTGCCAACACCGTTTACACCAACAACTATTATAAGTGATGGTTTAGAATTAAGACTTACAGAAGAATCACAAGAAGATAAAATATCTTCAATTATATTGCAAAGTGCATTTTTAACATCTTCACTTTCCGACAAATTCTTATTTTTTACAATTGTTTTTAATTCCTCTAAAATATATTCTGTTGTGTCAAAACCAATATCGGCTGTAATAAGAATTTCTTCCAACTCATCAAAAAGTTCTTCATCTATTTTGTTAAATGCCGAAAAAAGGTTGTTAATATTTTCAGAAAATGTTTGTTTAGTCTTAGATAGTCCGTTTTTAAGTTTGTCAAAAAAACCCATTATTTCCTCCGTTATTTTGAAAGCATCTTACTTTCAACATCATTAATGTTAAGTTGTAATAATTTAGAAACTCCTTTTTCCTGCATCGTAACGCCATATAGTATATCAGATTCTTCCATTGTTCCTCTTCTGTGAGTTATTACGGCAATCTGTGATTTTTTACTGATTTTTCTTAAATAAGCAGCAAACTTGTAAACATTAATATCATCGAGTGCCGCTTCAACTTCGTCAAAAATACAAAGTGGTGATGGTCTTACTTCTAAAAGAGCAAACATTAGTGAAATAGCAATTATTGCTTTTTCTCCGCCAGAAAAAAGTGTCATATTCTGGAGTTTTTTACCAGGCGGCTGTGCATGAATTTCAACACCACAGTTTAATACATCTTCAGTATCTGTTAAAATAAGTTCTGCCTCACCGCCGTCAAACATTTCTTTGAATATTTTTGAAAATGCATTATTAATTACATTAATTTGCTCTAAGAACTGTTTGGACATCATAGTTTCCATATCTTTTATAACTTCATTTAATGTATCTTTAGCTTTTTCAAGATCGTTCTTTTGAAGTGTTAAGAATAAATATCTGTCATTTGTTGCCTTATATTCTTGAATAGCGCCAACATTAACATCACCGAGAAGTTTAATACTTTGTCTTATAGTATTAACCTGTTTTTGGACTTCAGCAGGATTGTCAATTACTTTTCTGTAGCTTTCAGCAGTAACATAAGTAAGTTGATATTCATCCCAGAGCCTTGTTGTTATTGATTCAAATTCGCCATCACATTTAGCAATTTTGTTTTCAATACGAACCTTTTCCTGAGCAAGTTCTAATATAATATCATTAGATTTTTTAATATCTGACGCAATTGTTTTTAATGTTTCGTCATCTTTTAAGCGAACATTTTTAAGTTCTTCAATTTCAGCTTCGCATTTGTCATAATTATTAGTTTCGTTCTCAATGTTTGCATTGATTTTCTGTATTTTTTCAGCAATAGTTCCATCTTTATCAGTTGTAGTATAGATTTCAGCATTCTTTTCTTCTATTCTGGAATTATTAAGCTCAATTGAAGCACTGTCCGTAACATAACCTTGTTCTAACGCAAGTTTTTCATTCTCAGTATCCGAAATATCAAGTCTAATTTTGATTATCTCTGCATTAAGGTCTTTAATAATCTTACTGTTATCACTTGCAAGTAGCTGAGTATCATCGGCTTTTTTCTGGCTTAATATAATCTTGACTTCAAGCTGTTTAATTCTAAG
>JAZSNJ010000179.1:0-20740 GCA_045536355.1 Clostridia bacterium
GAAAGGTCATTTTTCATTTCTTCCTGCAAACTTAAAAAGTCAAATGCGGGGTAGGCTGTGCCCTCATTAAGATAAAAGTTTTTATCAGGAATTACCGATAAATAAATGTTTTTACTGTCTTTAAAATACTTATCTTTAATGGAAGTAAAAAGCTCTTTGGAATAATCAATCATATATTGGTTTTTGGGGCTTTCAAGTTTTGAAATGTGCCCTTTTAATGTGTAAAGCCCATTATTGTCAAGCTTACCTAAAACATTTTTAGAAAAGTATGCTTTAACTGTGCGAAGAGCGTCCCTTTTAGGAAACTGGTCAGACGCATAACTTTCAAAATTTTCCATAAATTCTCCCGAAAAGACCGATTCTAAAGAAAGTTCGGGGAATTTATTTAAAAGTCTTCTTTCGCTTTTTGAGTATTCGTCCTGTGGCTTTAAAATGCACATAACAGATACACTTAAAATAATTAAAGAAAATATAACTGTCATACAAACGGATTTTACTTTATTCAAAAGTCTCCCCTCCTTTAAAATCTGAAATATAGAAACGGGTTAAATGAACCGTCTGCAAGGTAGGCGGTAACTATAAACAAAAGAATAATAAGTGCAGGAATTTCCAAAACATTACAAATTTTATTAATAAAGCCTTTTTGACTTAAATTTTTCAAAAGCGGTGTTGCAAAAACAGCTGATATTACAATTAAAAATGCATAGTTTTTAAAAGTGTAAATAAAGCTTTCCGATATTAAAGGAAGTCCACCCCACCCAAACATTGACGCAACTGTCTGAATTGCACCGGTAAAACTTGATGCACTGAAAATTGCAAAGCTTATTGCAATAAAAAACAAAACATAAATGTGCAAAAATACTTTTGACTTATTTAATATGTTTTTAAGGAAAAACTTTTCAACAAGAAGTAATACTGCAAAATAAAGTCCCCATATAATAAAGTTCCATTCAGCACCGTGCCAGAAACCTGTTAAAAACCATACAGTAAAAATATTTAAAAAGAATTTTGAGGGTTTTACTCTGTTGCCCCCCATGGGGATATAAACATAATCCCTAAACCATGAGCCTAAGGACATATGCCATCTTCTCCAGAATTCCGAAATGCTTTTTGAAATAAATGGGTAATTAAAGTTTTCCAAAAATTTAAAGCCAAAGATTTTACCAAGTCCTATTGCCATATCGGAATAACCCGAAAAGTCAAAATAAATCTGGAGCATATAAGAAATTACAAAAAGCCAGTAAAAGAGAACCGATTTATCAGGCACTGTGTTAAAGTATTCACAAAGCTCCCCTAGTGAGTTTGCTAAAATTATCTTTTTTGAAAGGCCAAATATAAATCTTCTTATGCCAAGCGCTGTTTTTTCAAATGTATGAGTTCGGTATGACAATTCTTTTTCAACATCTTTGTATCTTACTATAGGACCTGCAATAAGCTGTGGGAAAAGAGCAACATAAGTTCCGAGTGTAATAATGTTTTTCTGGGCAGGAACTTTTTTTCTATACACATCTATGGTATAGCTTAAAATTTGGAATGTGTAAAAGCTTATGCCGATAGGAAGTGCGATGTTTAAAAGCTTAACCGAAAGACCTGTCATGCGGTTAAAGTTTTCTATAAAAAAGTCAGCATATTTAAAATAGGCAAGAGAGCCTAAAGAAAATACAACTGCCAAAGATAAAAACAACTTTGCTTTTTTAGTATCCTGATACTTTTCAATCAAGATGCCCAAAATGTAATTTACAAGCACAGTTAAAATCATTAAAAAGACATATTTAGGCTCACCCCATGCGTAAAACAAGAGGCTAAAAATTAAAAGCACGGGATTTTTAATCGGCTTTGGTACTATATAATAAATTAATATAACAAGCGGTAAAAAGTAGTATAAAAAGGGTATGCTGGAAAAAAGCATTTTTAAATCTCTCCTTTTAAAAAAGCGAGTGAATACACTCGCTTTTTTAATTACTCTTCTTCAAATTCTGTTGGGCACATAACGAAAAATACGGTGTTGCCTGAAACTCCTGTAACCATTTCATCAGCCTCTGTGCAGATGTTCCATCTTAAATCTGCAACAGATTTTAAGTTTGAAACAAAAGCATTTTTGTCAGCCCCGTCTTCTAATGTAAAGATGTAACCAACAAAAGGAATTGTGCCAATCATAGGAGCAAAGGTTGCAGCTTCTTTAAAGCCTTTGATTTCTTCTGTAAAACCAGCAAGGTATCCTTCTTCCACCGGCATTGCGCCACCCATAAATTTAATAATTTCATTTGAAATAAGGCTTTCTGCAATTGAAAGCGCAGAACCTAAACTTACTTTATTATAAAAGTCAGCAAGTAAAATGTTACCAACTGTTTTTGGTGCTTCCGGCTGTTTTTCGGGTTCTTTTGAAGGTTGTTTTTCAGGCTGTTTTTGAGGTTCTTTTGAAGGTTCTTTTTCAGGTTCTTTTTCGGGCTGTTTTTCAGGTTCTTCTGTTTCTTCATTATTAATAACTTCTTCTATTTCTTGTTCATTTTGGATTTGCTCTTCGTTGTTTGTTTTAACACAAGCTGTTATTGATAAAACGAGAGCTAAAACTAATATAAGTGATATAATTTTTTTCATTTTATTTTCTCCTTTTTTGTTATTACGAAGATAGTATACTAAAGATTTTTAATTGTGTCAATGTTTAATGTTTCCACATAGATAGTGTTTGACAGAAATCAATATAAATAGTATAATTAAAAAAGACGGGAGTGATTTTCTTGAAGCTTACTATACTTGATAAAAACACAGTTACAATAGGTGATATCGACTTTTCGGTTTATGATAAATTCGGTGAAGTTAGATATTTTGATGCAATGGAACAGGAAAAAGTTAAACAGGCCATAGGCGATTCCGATGCGGTTATATTAAACAAAGCCCAAATAACAAAAGAAGTTATTGACTATTGCACAAACTTAAAATATGTGGGACTTTTTGCAACGGGCTACAATAATGTAGATATAGACTATGCTAAAGAAAAGGGAATAGTTGTGTGTAATGCACCGGGTTATTCAACAGATTCTGTTGTTCAGCACACATTTTCTCTTCTTTTAAATTTAGCATCTAGCATTTTAGAATATTCTAAGTCTGTTAAAAAGGGTGAGTGGGTTTTAAGTCCTACCTTTTCATACTTTCCTTATCCTATAACAGAGCTTTCTGGGAAGACCATGGGTATAGTTGGTTTTGGAAGTATCGGCAAAAAAGTTAAAGATGTGGCAAAAGCTTTTGGAATGAAAGTTATTGTATTTACCAGAACTTTAAAAGAGGATAAAGATGTAGAGTTTGTTTCAAAAGAAGAACTTTTCAAAAGAGCAGATGTAGTAAGCCTTAACTGCCCACTAAATAAAGAAACTGAAAAACTTGTAAATAAAGATACTCTTTCTTTAATGAAAGAAACTGCGATATTAATCAACACTTCAAGAGGAGGAGTAATAGACGAAGACGCACTTTATGAAGCGCTTTCTGAAAATAAAATAAGGGGAGCGGGTCTTGATGTTTTGACAGATGAGCCTATGAACGAATCTTGTAAGTTGAAAGATTTGAATAATTGTATCATAACCCCTCATACTGCATGGGCGTCAAAAGATGCAAGGGAAAGACTAGTGAAACTTACAATAGAAAACTTAGAAAACTTTTTAAACGGCAATATAAAAAACCAGGTAAATTAAGGAGGAAAAATTATGTCTAACATATGGCATGATATAGCGCCAAAAAGAATTAATGCAGAAGATTTTGTTTCTGTAATAGAAATTTCAAAGGGAAGCAAGAAAAAGTATGAGCTTGACAAAGAAACAGGTTATTTGATGCTTGACAGAATTTTATACACATCAACCCACTATCCTGCAAACTATGGGTTTATACCAAGAACTTATGGCGATGATAACGACCCACTCGATGTTCTTTTATTATGCTCAGAAGAAATTGAGCCTATGACACTTGTTCGTTCATATCCTATTGGTGTTATTTCAATGATAGATAACGGAGCAAGTGATGAAAAAATTATCGCAATACCTTTTAATGACCCTAACTACAATCATTATAAAGATATCGATGAACTTCCCCAACATGTGTTTGATGAAATGAGACACTTTTTCACAGTATATAAAAATTTAGAGAATAAGCAGACCGCTGTAAACGAAGTGAGCGGCAGGGAAAAGGCGATTGAAATAATAAACCAAGCTATTGATAACTACATTGAAAAATTCTGCAAATAAAAAAAGGACTTAGGCTTTTGCCTAAGTCCTTAAATTTTGTTTTAATATCAGTCGGCGATAGGTAATGTAATTGCACCTGCAGCTGCTTTTTTAATGTATGTTACATCTAAAGCATTAACACCGTCAGATAAGTCAACATCCGCTTTTGCTTTCTGGTCATTTGAAAATGTTCTTGTTCTTAAAACATACTGCTGAACCATAGCAGCGTCTAAAGATTTAACTTTGTTATCACCTGAAACATCACCGTATTTGATGGTAGGTTCAGCAATTGTGAAGTTGTTTTCACCTGCAATTTCAAGACCTGTAGCACCCATCAATACTTTATACTCGCCTCTTGTAGCTGTTGCGTACATTGGGAATGTATATGTTCCAGTTCCGTCATACTTAAACTGGTCAATATAAACAATGTTATCTTCTGTTGGAACATCTGTTGCATTTTCTAAATAATAAGCAACAATCGCAATCTGTGAATCTGTTTCAAATTTATCAGATTCGTATGTAACAGTAACATCGTATGAGTTTACAACTTCAACATTTGTAATTGTTATGTCAGAATTAATAAGAGCAGTGTTGCTGATTGTTGTAGCAAGTGAATTAGCCGATGCAACGAGTGCTAACGACATAACTAATGAAATACATAAAACAATTGCTAAAATCTTTTTCATATTTATTTCTCCTTAAACTATATAGTAGACTGTTTAACAATCTAATTCTAATACATATAAGTAGAAAAGTCAATATAACTTTTCCAAAAAATAAGATTTTTTGTAAAATAGGCAATTTGTGGTTTTTTGTGGTTTTTTCTTTGTTTTGTATTGACTTTTTGTTTTGTTTGTTGTATTATTAATATAAAGTAGAATAAATATCCTTAAAAGGAGGCGCCATGAAAGACAAATTAATTGTTTCGGATGTTGACGGAACGCTTTTGAAAAAAGGCGAAAAAGAAATAAATATTAATATCTTAAATGAAATTGAAAACCTTACCCAAAACAATTATTTTGCTGTTGCAAGCGGAAGAAGCTATGCTGAACTTGAAAGGCTCTTTTATAAGGTAAAGGATAAAATTTATTTTATTTGTTTAGACGGCGCACTTACCGTTTATAAAAATAAGATGATTTTTTCTCTTCCTTTAGAAAAGGAAGTTTTGAAAAAAATGTACTCACTTTATGCCTATAAAGATAATATCAATCTTTTGTTTTACTCAAATGATATAAATTATGCTTTTACTGACTGTGAAGTTTTTTCAGGGTATATTCAAAAAGCTTTTTCGGGTAAAGTTTTAAAAATAAGAAATTTTGATGAAATAAAGCAGGATGTGTATAAAATTTCTGCAGTAACAACGGGTTCTTGCATTGTAGAAAAGAACGATATTTATATTAAAAACAACCGTCTTTTAAGAAAGGTTTATGAAGATAAGTATTGGAATGACTACATAAGAAAAGATGCTGATAAACAAAAGGCAATAGACAATTTAAAAAATGTACTTAATATAAATTATGAAAACACCTTCGTTTTTGGCGACAATTTTAACGATACAGGGCTTTTAAGGTCAGGCAAAACAAGTTTTGTTTTAGATACTGCACCAAATACTGTAAAGCCCATAGCAAAATATGTAATAAAAGATATTTTGCCTGAACTTATAAAGTTAAGGGAGGATTAATAAATGAAAAATTATACTGATTACAATATCCCAAAGCCTGAAAGAATTTCAAAGCTTGTTGACCATTTGTTTGAAAAAATGCCTGAGGTTGAATCGGCACGAGCAGTTTTGATTACAGAAAGCTACAAAAAGACAGAGGGGATGCCCATAATTGAAAGAAGAGCAGAGGCTTTTAAACATATTATGGAAAATCTTCCTATTATAATAAGGCCTTATGAATTAATTGTAGGTTCTAACACTTTATCACCAAGAAGCTGTCAGGTTTTCCCTGAATTTTCGTTTGAGTGGTTAGAAGATGAGTTTGAAACATTGGCGACAAGAACAGCTGACCCGTTTTATATTTCAGACGAAACCAAAAAAACACTTCACGAAGTTTATAAATACTGGAAAGGCAAAACCACAAGCGAACTTGCAACTTCTTATATGGCACCCGAAGCTATTAAGGCAATAGAACACAACATGTTTACTCCTGGAAACTATTTTTATAACGGAGTTGGCCATGTAACGGTGGACTACGCTAAGGTTTTAAAAATTGGTTTTAAAGGTCTTATAGAAGAAATTGATGAAGAACTTAAAACATTAAAGCCTGGTGATGGAGAATTTGTTAAAAAATCTTCATTCTTAAAATCAGCAAAATTAAGCTTACAAGCTGCAATTGTTTATGCTAAAAGATATCATAAATTGGCTTTGGAAATGGCAGAAAAAGAATCAGATATGACAAGAAAAGCCGAACTTTTGAAGATTGCAGAAAACTGTAAAAATGTTCCCGAAAACGGAGCTACAAGTTTTTATGAGGCTTGCCAGTCATTCTGGTTTATACAGATGATTATTCAGACAGAGTCAAGCGGACACTCTATTTCTCCCGGAAGATTTGACCAGTATATGTATCCTTATTATAAAAAGGATTTAGATAGTGGTAAAATCACCCCTGAATTTGCACAAGAGCTTATGGATTGTATCTGGGTTAAGTTAAATGACTTAAACAAGGTTCGTGATGCTGCATCGGCAGAGGGCTTTGCAGGTTACAGTCTTTTCCAGAACCTAATTGCAGGCGGACAGGACGAAAACGGTCTTGATGCTACAAATGACTTGTCGTTTATGTCAATACAGGCAACAATGCATGTATTCCTGCCACAGCCTTCATTTTCTGTAAGAGTGTGGAACAAAACTCCTCACGAATTTATGATTAAGGCTGCAATGTTGACAAGAACAGGTATAGGTTTCCCTGCTTATTACAATGATGAAGTTATTATCCCATCACTTGTTAGCAGAGGACTTACATTAAAAGATGCAAGAGATTACAACATAATAGGTTGCGTTGAGCCTCAAAAAGCAGGTAAAACAGAAGGTTGGCACGATGCTGCATTTTACAATATGTGCCGTCCTTTGGAACTTGTTTTCTCAAACGGTGTGGATAAGGGTGAGAAAATCGGTGTCGAAACAGGCGAGATTGAAAGCTTTAAAACATTTGAAGAATTTTACGATGCTTACAAAAAGCAGAACAATTACTTTATAGAACTTTTAGTTAATGCAGATAACGCAATCGATGTTGCACACGCAGAGCGTTGTCCGTTACCATTCTTATCAACTATGGTAGAAGATTGTATTCATAGAGGAAAGAGTCTGCAAGAGGGCGGAGCAATTTATAACTTTACAGGTCCGCAAGGCTTTGGTGTTGCAAATATGGCAGATGCTTTATATGCAATAAAAACACTTGTTTATGATGAGAAAAAGTTTACTTTATCAGAACTTAAAGAAGCGCTTTTAAATAACTTCGGCAAAGATATGGTTGATAAAACAAAAATCACTGCCCAGATTGCGTCAAACCTTCAAAAGAGCGGTGTAACAGTTACGGATGCCGAAATAAGAGAGATTTATAACAAGGTATCAGAAAACTTACCAACAGGTAATAACAGATATCAGGAAATATTTGATTTAATAGCAAAAGTTCCTAAATACGGTAACGATAATGAAACAGTAGACAGCTTTGCAAGAGATGTGGCATACACATATACGAAACCTCTTGAAACCTATAAAAACCCAAGAGGCGGTCAGTTCCAGGCAGGTCTTTATCCTGTATCTGCAAATGTTCCATTGGGAGCGCAGACAGGTGCAACTCCTGACGGAAGATATGCATACACCCCTGTGGCAGACGGTGTTTCACCGTCAGCAGGTAAAGATGTTTTGGGTCCTACTGCTTCTGCAAACTCTGTTTCAAAACTTGACCATTATATTGCATCAAACGGAACCTTATTTAATATGAAGTTCCATCCTACAGCATTAAGCGGAAAAGAAGGCCTTGAAAACTTTGCCGCATTTGTAAGAGGATACTTTGACCAAAAGGGAAGCCATATGCAGTTTAATGTTGTTTCAAGAGAAACCTTAAGAGATGCACAAAAGCATCCTGAAAAGTATAAGGGTTTAGTAGTAAGGGTTGCAGGTTACAGTGCACTCTTTACAACACTTTCGAGGTCTTTACAGGAAGACATTATTAACAGAACTGAACAAGGCGGATTTTAACTAACCCGAAATACTATGAAAGGAGTGGCTTATAATTAAGGATTATTTAAATGTTAAAGGAAGAATATTTGACATTCAGAGGTTTTCAATTCATGACGGGACGGGAATAAGAACAATAGTCTTTTTAAAGGGCTGTGCACTTCGCTGTAAATGGTGTTGTAATCCCGAATCCCAGAGTTATGAAATAGAAGAAATGAACTTAAACGGTAATATAAAAACAGTAGGCGAAGACAAAACCGTTAAAGAAATTTTGGAAACCGTTGAAAGCGACAGACATTATTTTAACCGCTCGGGCGGTGGAATGACTTTGTCGGGCGGAGAAAGCCTTTGCCAACCTGAGTTTGCTTTGGCACTTTTGAAAGGAGCAAAGGATAAAGGGTTTAACACAGCGATGGAATCTACAGCTTATGCTCCATATGAAGTAATTGAGAAAATTCTTCCCTATCTTGACACATATTTAATGGATATAAAACATATAAACAGCGAAAAGCACAGAAAGTTTACAGGAAGACCAAACGAACTTATTTTAGAAAACGCAAAAAAGATTGCCCAAAGTAATATGACAAATCTTGTTATAAGAGTTCCTGTTGTTCCCGGATTTAATGATACTATAGAAGAAATAGAAGAAATTGCAAAATTCACCAAGACTTTAAAAGGCGTAAATAAACTTCATTTACTTCCGTATCACAGCTTTGGACTTGACAAGTATAAGGGTTTAAACAGAATGTATGAGCTTATGGATGTAAAACCGCCATCAGGCGAACATATGGAAAAATTAAAACAAACAGTTTTAAAATACGGCATAGAATGCCAGATAGGAGGCTGACAAAATGAACGAGTTATCACTTCAGGACAAAATGCGAATAATTCAGGAAATAGTTCCAGGCAAACAAATTACACTTGCACATATAATAGCAAACCCTGATGAAATTTTATATAAAAAGCTTGGTCTTGACCCTAAAATTGATTATTCAAAATCAGCAATAGGTATTGTTACAATGTCGCCTTCCGAAACTGCAATTATTGCAGGTGATATTGCAATAAAAGCATCAGGTGTAGAGCTTGGGTTTGTTGACCGCTTCAGCGGAACACTCATAGTAACAGGCTCTGTTTCACAGGTTGAGGCATCTTTAAAAGCTCTTACAGATTATGTAAAAGAAGTTTTGGGCTTTACAGTTTGCCCTGTTACAAGAACTTAATGAAAAGGCTTTTGCTTGTAGGCAGAAGTGAGGCAGGAAAAACAACTCTCACTCAGGCTGCCTTGGGAAAAGAAATAGAGTATCACAAAACACAGTATATAAACTTTAAGGACTTTATAATTGATACTCCAGGCGAATATGCAGAAAACCACATTTTGGGAAGAGCACTTGCGCTTTACTCTTACGAGGCTGATGTTGTGGGGCTTCTTTTAAGCGCAACTGAACCTTATTCACTTTATCCTCCCTGCTGCGCAGCAATGGCAAACCGTGAGGTTATAGGTATTATAACCCAGATTGATAAAGAAAATGCAAGGGTGGATTTGGCAAGGCTGTGGCTAGAAAACGCAGGTTGTGAGAAAATCTTTGAAATTTCTTCTATAACCGGCGAGGGAGTCAAAGAATTGGTGGATTATCTGCAATAATCAATGGATTTTTTGGAAAAACCAAATAAAACAAACAAAAAACCACAAAAAACCATAAAAAACTATTGACTTTTTGTGTGGGAAGTAGTATTATATAATCGAAAGATTATTTATAATAAGTAATTAAAAAATATTAAATAAAAGGAGAAAAAGAAATGGTATCAGAATACGAAATCAAAAAACAAATTTGTGATATCGGTAAAAGAATTTACAACAGAGGCATGGTTGCTGCAAATGACGGTAATATCTCTGTTAAAATTTCCGACAATGAATTTTTGTGCACACCTACAGGCGTAAGTAAAGGCTTTATGACTCCTGAATACATCTGTAAGGTTGACGCAAACGGAAATGTGCTCCAGGCAAATGACGGTTTTAAACCATCATCAGAAATCAAAATGCATATGAGAGTTTATAAGGAAAGACCTGATGTTCAGTCTGTTGTTCATGCACATCCTGTATATGCAACAAGCTTTGCTATCGCAGGTATTCCTTTAACACAGCCTATTATGCCTGAAGCAGTTATCGCATTGGGCTGCGTTCCGATTGCAGAATACGGCACACCTTCAACAGAAGAAATTCCTGATGCTGTATCAAAATACCTTCAGCATTTTGACGCTGTACTTTTGGAAAACCACGGTGCTTTGGCATATTCAGATTCACTTCTTGCTGCTTATCACAAGATGGAATCATTAGAATTTTATGCACAGCTCTTATTCCAGGCTAAAATGCTTGGCGGACCAAAAGAATTATCAAAAGCACAGGTTGAAAAACTTTATGAAATCAGAAAGAAATTCGGCATGAAGGGTAAACACCCTGCTGATATCTGTGTTAATAAGGGCGGACTTAACTGTCATACTTGCGGTTCTTGCCAGACAGCTATCGAAAACGAAAATATGGGTGCTGATTTAATCGCTGAAATTACCAGAAAGGTAATGGAGCAGTTAGGAAAATAATTATGGATAGTAAAAAATTATCCGAAGCCATACAAAAAGCAATTTCAGAGGTTGTGGGAAACAAAAAGATGTCTTTAGACTTAGCAAAAAAAGTTTCCGAAAAGATAAGAGAGAAAGCAAAAGAGATAGGGGTAAATGCTGTTGTTGCAATTTCGGATGAGGGGGCAAGGCCCATACTTGTTGAATGTATGGATAATTCCTACATCGCAAGTTACGATATTGCAGTAAACAAAGCATACACAACCGTTGCACTTAAAATGTCTACCAAGACATTAAAGGGCTTAGCTCAGCCGGGACAAAGTTTGTATGGTATACAGTTTACAAACAATTCAAAAATTGTTATATTCGGCGGCGGCGAAACCTTGGAAGGCTATGGCAAAATATTAGGCGGTCTTGGGGTTTCGGGCGGAACCGAAGAACAGGATACTTACCTTGCGGAATTCGGCAAGGAAGTATTCCGAAAAATAATTGAAGAAAGGAGTTTTTAACATTGAACATAAATTCAAACGATATTGAAGCAATTGTAAAACAGGTTTTAGACGGAATGAATCAAGGCACAACAACTGCTCAAAGTTCATTTTCAGGACCTATTCCAAAAACTTCAAGAGCAGCAATGCTTACAGCTTTGGAACATTATGAAATAAAGGAATTCCCGATTCCAGAACTCGGTGATGACGATATTTTAGTTAAAGTTGAAGGCTGCGGTGTTTGCGGAACAGATGCTCATGAGTTTAAAAGAGACCCGTTTGGTCTTATTCCTTTAGTGCTTGGCCATGAAGGAACAGGCGAAATTGTAAAGATGGGTAAAAATGTTAAAAAAGACAGTGCAGGAAAAGACTTAAAAGTTGGCGACAAAATTGTTACCTGTATGATTTTTAAAGATAATCCTGATATTACAATGTTTGACTTGAACAAACAAAATGTCGGCGGTGCAGATGTTTACGGACTTTTGCCTGATGACGATATTCACTTAAACGGCTGGTTTGCTGACTACTTAGTTGTAAGAGGTGGCTCTACCGTATTTAATGTAAGTGATTTGGATTTGGATTCAAGAATATTAATAGAACCAAGTGCAGTTTTAATTCACGCAGTAGAAAGAGCAAAAACAACAGGAATTTTAAGATTTAATTCAAATGTTGTTGTTCAGGGCTGTGGTCCTATAGGTCTTTTGTGCATAGCAATTTTAAGAACTATGGGTATTGAAAACATAATGGCTGTTGACGGTGAAGATAAAAGGCTTGAATTTGCAAAAGAAATGGGTGCTACAAAAACTGTTAACTTCAAAAACCATAAAGGTATTGAAGAATTAACTAAAGCAGTTGAAAACGGTTTTGGTGGTCATTTGGCTGATTTTGCATTCCAGTGCACAGGTTCACCAATCGCACACGCTAATGTTTACAAGTTTATAAGAAACGGCGGCGGACTTTGCGAACTTGGCTTTTTCATAAACGGTGGAGATGCTACAATCAATCCGCATTTTGACCTTTGTGCAAAAGAAATTACTTTAGTGGGTTCTTGGGTTTACACATTAAGAGATTATGCAACAACCTTTGATTTCCTTAAAAGAGCAAAAGGTATCGGTCTTCCGGTGCATAAGCTCATAACTCATAAATTCCCGCTTTCGCAAATTAACGAAGCGCATCAGACTAACCTTAAAATGGAAGGTCTTAAGATTGCAATAATAAACGAATAAAAAAATTAAGAAAACATATAGGAGGTAATTGAAAATGGCTTTAGAAGCATTAGGAATGATTGAAACCAGAGGTTTAACAGCTGCAATCGAAGCTGCTGATGCTATGGTTAAAGCAGCAGAAGTTGTATTAATCGGCACAGAAAAAATCGGTTCAGGTTTGGTAAGCGTTATGGTTAGAGGTGATGTAGGTGCAGTTAAAGCAGCTACAGAAGCCGGTGCATCAACAGCATCAAAACTTGGTGAATTGGTAGCAGTTCATGTAATCCCAAGACCACACGCTGATGTTGAAAAAATCTTACCTAAATTTTAATTAAGAAAGGTTGGATTTTAAATGGCACAGGCTAAAAAAACAACAACTGCCTCAAAACCGGCAGTTAAAAAGGAAACCGCACCAAAGGTTTCAGACCAAGCAGTAAAAAATATTGAAAATAAAGTAGAAAAAGTTGTTAAGGAGGAAGTAAAAATGTCATTAGAAGCATTAGGTATGGTAGAAACAAGAGGATTGGTTGCTGCAATTGAAGCAGCAGATGCAATGCTCAAAGCAGCAAATGTTGTATTACTTGGCACAGAAAAAATCGGTTCAGGTTTAGTAAGTGTTATGGTAAGAGGCGATGTTGGCGCTGTTAAAGCAGCTGTTGAAGCTGGTTCTTCATCAGCATCAAAACTTGGTGAACTTGTTGCAACACATGTAATTCCAAGACCACACGGTGATGTTGAAAAGATTTTACCAACACTTAAATAATTTTGAAGTTGTGTATATAAACCGCACCGAAAGATTTTCTTTCGGTGCGGATAAGCACAAGTATAACCTTGAAAGGTGAAAGAAAAATGATTATAGGAAAAGTAGTAGGAAGCGTAGTTTCCACACGCAAGAATGAAAATCTTGTTGGAAGCAAATTTATGATAATTGAGCCTGTAAAATCAATGGCAAAAGAGAAAGAAAACTTTGTTGCGATTGACAATATCGGTGCAGGTATAGGTGAATTTGTACTTGTTGCAACAGGTTCTGCTGCAAGAATTGGATGCAATATGGACAGTTCTCCGGTTGATGCTGCAATTGTTGGAATTATTGACGATGGTAGCGAACTAAAATAATTTTTGAAAGGTAAGAAATGGCTATGACACTTGAAGTTTTACAGCAGATAATGAGAGAAAATGGCATTGTCGGTGCAGGTGGCGCAGGTTTCCCGACCTATGCTAAACTTGACAAAAGAGCTGACACCATAATCTTAAACTGTGCAGAGTGTGAACCGCTTTTAAAGCTTCACAGACAGGTTCTCTCGAACTATGCTTATGAAATAATGAGCACTCTTAACTTAATAGCAGACCTCGTAAAAGCTTCTAGTGTTATTATTGCAATCAAGCCATCTTATACCGAGGCTGTAGAGGCCATAGAATATAATTTAGATTCATTTAAAAAGATTAAAATTGGATTTTTGCCGGAAATCTATCCGGCAGGTGATGAGGTTGTTACAATATATGAAACAACCAAAAGGGTGGTTGCACCTGGTAAACTTCCAATTTCGGTTGGGGTTACGGTGTTTAATGTTGAAACCATCTACAATGTTTACAGAGCATTAAATGAAAAAATGCCTGTTACATTTAAATATGTAACTGTTGCAGGTGAGGTAAAGACACCTAAAACACTTAAAGTACCGATTGGTACTTCATTTAAAGAGCTTTTAGACCTTGCAGGAGGCGTTACCGAAAAAGACTTTTGTCTTATAAACGGTGGCCCTATGACAGGAACTTTAGCCGCTGTAACAGATACTGTAACAAAGACAACAAATGGTATTTTGGTAATGCCAAAAAACCATTATATAATAAATAAGAGAAAATCAACAATTTCGGTTGATATGAAAAGAGCTATGGCATCATGTTGCCAGTGCAGAATGTGTACAGACCTTTGCTCAAGAAATCTTTTGGGACACCCCATAGAGCCACATGCGTTTATGAGAGCGGCAACATCAGGGGATACAAAAGTATTAGCACCGTTTATTAACACTATGTTTTGTTCTTCTTGCGGTATATGCGAAATGTATGCTTGTATGCAGGGTTTATCACCAAGAACCCTTATTACAAGATATAAAGAAGACCTCAAGAAAAACGGCATAAAAATTCCTGACGATATTGAGTTTAAGGAAGTAGCAAAAAACAGAGAATTCAGAAAAGTTTCTATGTCAAGGCTTGTTTCAAGACTTGGTCTTAAAAAATATGATGTTCCTGCACCTCTTGATGACAACCTGGTTAAAACAGATAAAGTTAAAATTATGCTTAATCAGCATATAGGCGCACCTTGTAAAGCAGTTGTTAAAAAAGGCGACAAGGTAAGTTTTGGGCAGGTAATAGGTAAAACAGACGATAAAAGTCTTGGCGTACAAATACACTCATCAATAGACGGTGTTGTTTTAGAAGCAAACGATAAGTTTGTTATGGTAAGGAGATAGGAAAATGGGCAAATCTTTAGGAATGGCAGAATTTCAGAATGTTTCATCAGGCGTAAAGGCTGCCGATATTATAATTAAAACTGCAGATGTTGATGTTGTTGAAGCTCAGGTTGTTTGTCCCGGTAAATATATAATTATTATTACAGGTGAACTGAGCGCAGTAAGAGCATCAATTGATGCCGCAAAAGTACATTTTGGAACTACGATGGTTGACAGCTTTGTGCTTGGAAATCCTGACGAGTCAATTTTCCCTGCAATTTATGGTGCAAATCCTGTTGAAAATCCACACGCACTCGGCGTTTTGGAAACATATTCTGCAGCATCAATTATTGTTGCGGCAGATTTAGCTGCTAAAACTGCGGATGTTTCTTTAATTGAACTTAGAATTGCAAGAGGTATGTGTGGAAAATCATATATGTATATAACAGGCGAAGTGGCAGCTGTTACTGCATCTATTGAAAATGCAAAACAAAAGGTAGCAGAAAAAGGAATGCTTCTTGATACTTCAATTATCCCAAATCCTGACAAAAAGCTTTGGAGTACAATTTTATAGTAAGGAAGCATAATTTATGAACAAATTTAAAATTAAAACCGAGGTCAGGTTTGGCGAAAACGCCATTGACACGCTTTTAATGTTTAAAGGCTTAAATGCAGCTGTCATAACTGATTCGTTTATGAACGAAAGCGGAGCTGTCAAGATGGTGGTTGATAAGCTTTCAGGCTGCAAAAAAGTTGATGTTTTTGATAAAGTAATTCCTGACCCACCGATAGCACTTGTAACAGAGGGACTTAGGTTTTTAAAAGAAAATGATACAGATGTTGTGGTTGCTCTTGGCGGTGGCTCATCAATAGATGCCGCAAAAGCTATGGTACTTATGACAGAAAGGGTAACAGAAAAAGACTTAACTCTTGTAGCAATTCCAACAACTAGCGGAACAGGTTCTGAGGTTACACAGTTTTCGGTTATAACTGATGAAGAAAAAGAAATTAAATATCCACTTCATGACGAGGGGCTTTTACCTAATCTTGCGATTTTGGTGCCTGAACTTGTTACAACAGTTCCGCAGAGCGTTACTGCAGACACAGGCTTTGATGTTATAACTCATGCTATGGAGGCTTATGTGTCAATACTTGCAAATGATGCATCTGATGCACTTTCAGAAAAGGCACTTCGAATTGCTTTTGAGTATCTCCCGATTGCTTATAAAGACGGAAACAACATAAAAGCAAGAGAAAAAATGCATTCTGCATCGTGCCTCGCCGGTATGGCATTTAATGAAGTGGGTCTTGGAATAAATCACGGTATCGCACACGCACTTGGTGCAAAATTTCACATTCCGCACGGAAGAGCAAATGCAATGCTACTTCCCCATGTGGTAAAGTTTAATGCAGACCTTGACAATAACTTTGGTGCAGAAGAGTATTCGGAAGCTGCCAAACGAATTGCAGAAGTTGGAAGAATAATAAAGCTTCCGCACAACACTAAAAAGATTGCAATATTAAGTCTTATTGACGAAATTAAATATATGCAAAAGAGAATGAAAATTCCTGCCACCTTAAAGGAAGCAGGAATAGAAAAGGCAGAATATGAAGCCGAAAAAGAAAGTATCATACAAAGTGCATTAAATGATACATGCACAAAAACAAATCCAAGACAGGTTACTAAAGAAGATGTAGAAAAGATACTTTCAAAAATAGCAATATGGTAATTTAAAACAAAAATATGTCCATCTCTTCTTTTTTGGAAGATTTAGTTTCAGGGATATAAAGATTTAAGTCCTTTTTAATAAGGCTTAAAATATAACCGTTTATGCTAAGGCCGTTTTTATCACAATGATTTTTTAAAAGGTCTTTGGTTCCTTTGGGAACGGTAAGATTAATTCGGTCATATTTTTCTGAAATAAACTGGTTTTTATAATCGGTTGTTTTGGACATATAAAAAACTCCTTATAAATACTTGTAAGGTTATTTTATCACAATCAGTAAAAATATTCAAGTGGTATGAATTTAAGAGGTGTTAACTATGGAAATTAATGAAAGCTACGTAAAACAAATAATTGAGCAGATAATCGGCGAAAACGCTACATCTGTTTCAAATGCTCCTGTGAAAACAGGTCATTTAAAAGGCGTATTTGATACAATGACAGAAGCGTTGGAAGCTGTTAATAAAGCTTACCAGGAATTTAAAAAATATTCAGTTGCTCAAAGAGAGGAAATGATTAAAAACATCAGAAAACTCACTTTGGCTGAAGCTGAAGTTATGGCTAAAATGGGTGTTGAAGAAACCAAGATGGGAAGAGTTTCTGATAAAATCATAAAACACCAGTTGGTTGCTAAAAAGACACCTGGTACAGAGGATTTAAGACCTAGAGTTATGACAGGTGATGACGGGCTTACATTAATCGAAATGGCTCCATACGGTGTTATTGGAAGTATAACCCCTTCAACAAACCCAAGTGAAACAGTTATCTGTAACTCAATGGGTATGATTGCAGGTGGTAACGCAGTTGTGTTTAATCCACATCCAAACGCTTGTAATGTTGCAAACTATGCAGTTGATCTTGTTAACCGTGCAATTTTAGAAGCAGGTGGTCCTGAAAACCTGGTTGTAACAGTTAAAAAACCAACAAAGGAAAGCTCTGATGAAATGATGGCATCTCCTTATGTTAAAATGCTTGTTGCAACAGGCGGTCCTGGCGTAGTTAAAGCTTTGTTATCATCAGGTAAAAAAGCAATCGGCGCAGGTGCAGGTAACCCACCTGTTATAGTTGATGATACTGCAGACATTAAAAAGGCTGCTATGGATATTGTAAACGGTGCAAGTTTTGATAACAATCTTCCTTGTATCGCTGAAAAAGAATGCTTTGCATTTGCGTCAATTAAAGATGAACTTATTTACTATATGCAACAGAGCGGTGCATATTTAATTAAAGGCGATGAGATTGACCGTCTTATCAAAGTTTGTCTTGTAGAGAAAAATGGTAAATATGGCATAAATAAAGACTGGGTAGGCAGAGATGCATCAAAATTCTTAAAAGCAATCGGCATTGAATCTGATGCCAAGCTCGTAATCTGTGAAACTGACTTTAATCATCCGTTTGTTCAGGTTGAAATGATGATGCCTGTACTTCCTATAGTTCAAGTAAACGATATTGACGAAGCTATTGATTTAGCAGTTAAAGCAGAACACGGATTAAGACATTCTGCTCATATTCACTCTAAAAATGTTGACCGTTTAACACGCTTTGCAAAAGCTGTCGAAACTACTATCTTTGTTAAGAATGCACCATCTTATGCAGGTATCGGTGCAGGTGGCGAAGGATATACAACATTTACTATTGCAGGTCCTACAGGAGAAGGCTTAACTGCTGCTCATTCTTTCACAAGAGAAAGAAGATGCGTTATGGCAGACGGACTTCATATAGTTTGATAAATTTACAGTAAAGAAAGGTATAAATCCGTATGAAAGCATTAGGAATGATAGAGGTTTTCAGCTTCACAACAGCATCAGTTGTTGCAGACCTTTGTGCAAAAGTGGCTGATGTTAAAGTTATTGCTATGGACAGAAACCGTCCTTTAAGCGCATCAGCACCTGCTCCTTTAATTATGATTGTTAAAATTGAGGGCGATGTTTCGGCAGTTGAGGCGGCAGTAAGAGTCGGCGAAAACTATGCAAAAGAACAGGGTAAGTTTGTTGTATCACACATTATAGCAAACCCTGGTGAAGATGTTGACCTTATGGCATATAAAATGGACATCAATAAAGATAAATTTAACAAAAAGCTTCCTAAGTCATTTTTGGGTCAGAAAATAGAAAGCAAAAGAATAAGTGGTTCATTTGGTTTTGTTGAAGTTCAGGGCCTTGTTGCATCAATAGAGGGGCTTGACACAATGCTTAAAACTGCCGATGTAAGACTTGTTCATACAGAAAAAAGGCTTGGCGGAAGATTGGTAACTTATGTAATTACAGGCTCTGTTTCAGCAGTAAAATCAGCAGTTGAAGCAGGTGTAAATGCTGCATCTAAACTTGGCAAGGTTTACGGTGATGCTGTAATTGCAAGTCCTCATGAAGAGCTTGTTAAGTTTTTTGATTGCGATGTAGAATAGAGGGTTAATTATGTATGATGTTAACGAAGTAAGACAAGCGGTAATAAATGCGCTTAATGATTACAACGAAAATAAAGATAAAATTAAAATCGGCGTTTCTCAAAGACATGTTCACCTTTCTCAGGAAGATTTGGAAACTCTTTTCGGCAAAGGCTATCAGCTTACCGTTAAAAAGTATCTGATGGGAAGAGAATTCGCATCAGAAGAATTTGTAACTTTGGTAGGCCCATCTTTAAAATCTATTGAAAAGGTAAGAGTTTTAGGCCCTGTAAGAAAGAATACACAGGTTGAAATTTCTAAAACAGATACTTTCTTGCTTAAAGTAAGCCCACCTGTAAGACCGTCTGGGAATGTTGAAGGTTCTGAAAAGTTAGTGCTTGTTGGACCAAAAGGCGTTGTTTATTTAAAACAGGGCGTAATTATTGCCAACCGTCATATTCACTTAACACCTGAATATGCAAAAGCAAATAAAATCAAGGACAATGATTATGTTGATGTTTTGGTGGAAGGTATTAAGCCAACCAAATTTTACGATGTTCAGGTTAGAGTAAGAGACGATTTTAACACCGAGATGCACATAGATACTGATGATGCTAACTCAGCAGGTCTTAAAAACGGTGCGTTGGTAAGAATTATTAAAAAATAGGGGTTGAGTGTTTGTTTGCACTTGAAAGACAAAAGAGAATATTAGAAATTTTAGATATTGAGGGCTCTGTTTCTGTTGGTAAACTAGCTTTAGAGTTTCAAGTAACAGAAGAAACTGTAAGAAGAGATTTGGAAAAGTTAGAACAGCAGGAGGCACTTCAGAGAACTCATGGCGGAGCTATTCCTATAGAGGAAAGCACACTTGAAATTTCTTTAGAAAAAAGAAAAAGAATAAATGTAGAATCAAAGCAAAAACTGGCAGAGTGTGCTGCACAGCATATTTTGCCGGGCGACACTATATTTTTAGACGCCTCAACCACAACTTTTTGTATTGCCCGTGCAATTAAGAAGATGAGCAATATAACAGTTATCACAAACTCAATAAGAGTTATTGATGAATTATCAGGCTGTGAAAATATAAAATTAATTGCAGTAGGCGGTCTGGTAAGTAATAACCAGTCATTTATCGGAAATGTTGCAGAACTTAATATTGAAAACAATTATTTTGCAAGTAAATTCTTTTTTTCTGGTAAAGGTGTAACAGAATCTGCAGGGATATTAGACAGTAATGAAACAGAGTGTGCTATAAAGCAGAAAATGATGAAAAACGCCAAAACAAAATACTTTGTTTGCGATAAAAGCAAAATAGGAAGAGTAGGTTTTGTTAAACTTGCAACCTTTAGCGAAATAGACTATTTTATTACAGATGCCGAGCTTGAAGAAAGCTATAAAAAAGCTTTGGAAGATGCTGAAGTAACATTAATAAACGCAGAATAAAAAAAGTATTTACAAAACGACAAAAGTGTGATACAATACTTTTGTTGTTGATACGGGGGTGTAGCTCAGCTGGGAGAGCACCTGC
>JAZSNJ010000148.1:0-7245 GCA_045536355.1 Clostridia bacterium
CTTGTCGACGACAAAATCCATGCTCGTTCAACAGGTCCATATTCACTTGTTACTCAGCAGCCTCTCGGCGGTAAAGCTCAGTTTGGCGGTCAGAGATTCGGTGAAATGGAAGTTTGGGCATTGGAAGCTTATGGTGCTGCATATACACTTCAGGAAATCTTAACTGTTAAGTCTGACGATATTGTTGGTCGTGTTAAGACTTACGAGTCAATTGTTAAGGGACATAATGTTCCAAAACCGGGCGTACCTGAATCATTCAAGGTATTAATTAAAGAACTCCAGAGCCTTTGCCTTGATGTTAAAGTTTTGGATAAAAACCGTGATGAAATTGACTTAAGAGAGTATGACGAAGAAATTGATGCTCCGGAAGTAACACCAGAAATTCTTGAAGATATTAAGAAAACAGCCGAAGCAAATCAGCTAAACGAAGAATCGATAATTGATGACGATTTTGAAGAGGAAGAAGTTTTATTCGAAGAAGAATCAATCTTTGACGGGGGACTTGACACAATTGAAGAAATCGAAGAGTAATCTTTACTTTAATGAAAAAAATTATCGATAGAAAGGACTGAAATTTTATGGAAAATGAAAAGTCTACAGCAAAGTATGAATTTGAAGCAATACAAATAGGCTTGGCATCACCCGAAAAAATCAGACAATGGTCAAAGGGTGAAGTAAGAAAGCCTGAAACTATAAATTACAGAACTTTAAAGCCTGAAAAAGACGGTCTGTTTTGTGAAAAGATTTTTGGGCCTATGAAGGACTGGGAGTGCCACTGCGGTAAATATAAAAGAATAAGATATAAAGGTATTGTCTGCGATAAGTGCGGTGTTGAAGTTACAAAAGCCAAGGTAAGACGCGAAAGAATGGGTCATATTGAACTTGCTGCTCCTGTATCTCACATCTGGTATTTCAGAGGTATACCTTCAAGAATGGGTCTTATTTTGGATATGTCTCCGAAAGACCTTGAAAAGGTTTTATATTTTGCAGCGTATGTGGTAATTGATGCAGGTAGAACTCCGCTTGTTAAAAAACAGCTTTTAAATGAAAGTGAATACAGAGAAGCCTATGAAAAATATGGCGATAAATTTAAGGCAGGTATGGGTGCTGAATCAATCAAGCTTCTTTTACAGGAACTTGATTTAGATACTATGAGTGCAGAACTTAAAGAAGAACTTGATGATGCAACAGGCCAGAAAAAGCTTAAAATTATGAAAAAGCTCGAGGTTGTTGAATCATTCAGACAGTCAGGCAACAAACCTGAATGGATGGTATTAGATGTTCTTCCTGTTATTCCGCCTGATATCAGACCTATGGTACAACTTGACGGTGGCAGATTTGCAACATCTGACCTTAATGACTTATACAGAAGAGTTATAAACAGAAATAACAGACTTGAAAAGCTTCTTGAATTAAGAGCACCTGACATTATCGTAAGAAATGAAAAGAGAATGCTCCAGGAAGCAGTTGATGCGTTAATAGACAACGGCAGAAGAGGAAGAGCTGTTACAGGCCCCGGAAACAGAGCTTTAAAATCACTTTCGGATATGCTCAAAGGTAAACAGGGTCGTTTCAGACAGAACTTACTTGGTAAGCGTGTTGACTACTCAGGCCGTTCAGTTATTGTTGTAGGACCAGACCTTAAGATTTACCAGTGCGGTATTCCAAAGGAAATGGCAATAGAACTCTTCAAACCATTTGTTATGAAAAGACTTGTTAAAAACGGTCTTGCAATGAACATCAAAAATGCAAAGAGAATGGTTGAAAGAGTAAAACCTGAAGTTTGGGAAGTATTAGAAGATGTAATTAAAGAACATCCTGTTTTATTAAACCGTGCTCCAACACTTCACAGACTTGGTATTCAGGCATTTGAACCTGTATTGGTTGAAGGCCGTGCATTAAAGCTTCATCCATTGGTATGTACTGCATACAACGCTGACTTTGACGGAGACCAGATGGCTATCCATCTTCCTTTGTCAGCAGAAGCTCAGGCAGAAGCAAGATTTTTAATGCTTTCTGCAAACAACCTTTTAAAACCACAAGACGGTAAACCTGTTACTGTTCCTACTCAGGATATGTTTCTTGGTGCTTACTATTTAACAATAGTTAAACCAAAAGAAGTTAAAATCATAGAACCTGGTGATACAGGATTTGAAGCGGGTCAGGTTGTTGAATTTGTAGGTTATGACGGTAAAGGTCTTGGATATATTAACGCTGAGCTTGAAAAGGCTGGTAAAAAACCTGCGACCTATTCTGAAACTGATGAAGACTGTTTTGAAGGTGAAATCGGTGAAGGTAACAAGTATATGTCTGTTGATGAGGCAATACTTGCTTATGAAGCGAAAACCGTTGGACTTCATGCTCCTATTCAGGTAAGAATGTCAAAAGAAATAAATGGCGAAAAAGTTACAGGTCTTGTAAATGTTACTGTAGGTAGAATTATTTACAACCAGAATGTTCCTCAGGATTTGGGCTTTGTTGACAGAAATGTTGATGTTAACGAACTTTTGGTTTTAGAAGAAAGATTAGACGCTGTAAGCGCTAAATTAAGCACAGCCAAAAAACCTGAAAAATATCAGGAAGAATATGACCAGTTGAAACAAGAAATTCATGCTCTTAAGAGCAGAGTGCTTGGGCTTGAAATTGACTTTTTAACAGGCAAAAAACAGCTTGGTAAGATTGTTGATAAATGTATCAAAATCCACGGTACTGCAGCTGCAGCCGAAACACTTGATAAGATTAAAGCAATCGGCTATAAATATTCAACCAAAGGTGCAATCACCATCTCGGTTTCTGATATTATCGTTGTTGATAAGAAACAGGAAGTAATTGCAGAAACAGAAAAAGAAGTTGAAAAGATTTCAAAACAGGCTCGTCGTGGTATCATTGATGATAATGAAAGACATGATTTGATTGTCGAAGCATGGATGGACGCTAACGAAAAAATCGGTAAAGCCATAATGGAAAAGCTTAATAAATATAATCCTATATTTATGATGGCAGACTCAGGCGCCCGTGGTAGCGTTTCACAGATAAGACAGCTTTCAGGTATGCGTGGTGTCATGGGTAAAACAGACGGTGGCGCAATGGAAGTACCTATTAAAGCTAACTTCCGTGAAGGTCTTACAGTGCTTGAATTTTTTGCATCATCGCACGGTACCAGAAAAGGTCTTGCTGATACAGCGCTCAGAACTGCTGACTCAGGTTACCTTACAAGAAGACTTGTTGATGTTGCTCAAGATGCAATTATCCGCGATTTTGATTGTGAAACCGATGATTATATCACAGTAAAAGAAATCAAAGACGGAAGAACAATAAAAACACTTCATGACAGACTTGTTGGTAGAACAACAGCTAAAGAAATTCCTGTAGTGCACCCTGAAACAGGTGAAGTTATAATTGAAGCAAACACCTTAATTACAGATAAAGGCGCTGACAGAATTGTTGAAGCGGGAATTACCGAAGTTGCAGTTCGTTCAGTTCTTACCTGTAAAACAAGAATCGGTATATGTTCAAAATGTTACGGTGCAAACTTAGCATCAGGCAAACAGGTTGATATCGGTGAAGCAGTTGGTATTATTGCTGCACAGTCAATCGGTGAACCTGGCACACAGCTTACAATGAGAACCTTCCATACCGGCGGTGCGGCTTCAGGTGATGATATCACACAGGGTCTCCCTCGTGTAACTGAATTGTTTGAAGCAAGAAAACCAAAGGGTGTAGCAATTATTTCTGAAATTGAAGGTAAAGTTTCTATAGAAGATAACCTCGAAAACAAATCTGACAATGTTAAACTTGAAAAGGTTGTTGTAAGAGGGGAAGAAGAAACAAAAGAATACAATATTCCATTTAATGTAAGAATAAAAGACATTGTAAGAGAAAAAGCCGAAAACGGTGGAATAGTTACAATTGGTGAAGAACTTACAAACGGTGCTATTGACCCGAAAGAGTTGTTTACCCTCTTAGGACCAAGCGCAGTTCAGGAATATATTGTAAGAGAAGTTCTTAAAGTGTACAGCTTAACTGGTGTTGACATCAGCGACAAACATATCGAAATAATTGTTCGTCAGATGATGAAGAAAGTAAGAATTGAAAATGCAGGAGATTCTAACTTCTTACCAAGCTCACTTGTTGATATTTTGGAAGTTGAAAATAAGAACAAAGAACTTGAAGCAGAGGGCTTAAAGCCTGTAGAATATTCAAGAGAACTTTTGGGTATTACCAAAGCATCTTTGGCAACTGACAGTTTCTTGTCAGCAGCATCATTCCAGGAAACAACAAGAGTTCTTACAGAAGCTGCAATAAGAGGTAAAGTTGACCCACTTATCGGTCTTAAAGAAAATGTTATTATCGGTAAACTTATTCCTGCAGGAACAGGTATTTCAAAATATCATAATGTGGATGTACAACCTGCATATCAGGTGAATACAATAAAGAATGCTGAGCTTTTGGAAACCATAGAAGAACCACAGGAAACAGAAGAAATAACAGAATAAAAGCAAAACTATTTAGCATAATCCCAGAAAATGGGGTTATGCTAAATTTATTAAGGAAAAAATTGCATTAAATGCTTGACAAATGCCTATAATTGGTGTTAGAATATACGGTGTGTCCTAATGGACAGTTGTAAATTTTGCTTTTCGAATTTTGAAAGGAAGTATTACTATGTTTGATGACCCTGTCGGGCGTTTAATAGGCTACAAGCAAACAAAAAAGGCACTAGAAGACAATCTCGTTTCAAGAATTTATCTTGCAAACGATTGCGACAAAAAAATTCAGGGAGAATTAACTAACCTTTGCTCACAAAGATCGGTGGGTATATGTAAAGATTACACAATGGAACAGTTGGGGAAAATGTGTAATATTGATGTGGGTGCCGCTGTGGTGGCACAGCTTAAACAGTTATAAAGCAACTGCTTTATATATAAAATTATATTTACGGAGGTGAAAAAGTTTGCCAACATTTAACCAGTTAGTAAGAAACGGTCGTGAAACAGCTGCAAAAAAGGCTACTGCTCCTGCTCTTTTAAAGGGTTTTAACTCTATTAAAAAACAAGCAATTGAACAGAGCTCACCACAAAAAAGAGGTGTTTGCACATATGTTAAGACCATGACACCTAAAAAACCTAACTCAGCTTTAAGAAAGATTGCCAGAGTAAGACTTTCAAACGGTATCGAAGTAACATCTTATATCCCAGGTATAGGACATAACCTTCAGGAACATAGCGTTGTCTTAATCAGAGGCGGAAGAGTTAAGGATCTTCCTGGTGTTCGTTACCACATCATCAGAGGTACATTAGATACCGCAGGTGTAGCTAACAGAAATCAGTCAAGATCAAAATACGGTGCAAAGAAAGCTAAGAAAAAATAATTAAGCTTTCGAAAGATTAAGAAATTTCAGTGCTGATAGGCATTTAAGTATATATTTGAAACAATTTTTAAGTTTATGCATTTTGCCTTGACAAAGCACAGACGGTATAAGATTTTATGCCGAGTACCAGTGATTGATATCACATTAATAAGGAGGGAAGAAACGTGCCAAGAAGAGGCTTTACTGCAAAAAGAGAGGTTATGCCTGATCCAATGTACGGTTCAGTAGTTGTTACAAGACTTATCAACAACATTATGCTTGACGGTAAGAAGGGCGTAGCTCAGAAAATTGTATATGATGCATTTGACATCATTAAAGAAAAAACAGGTAAAGATGCTTTAGAAGCTTTCGAAGAAGCTATGAACAACATTATGCCTGTTTTAGAAGTAAAAGCAAGAAGAGTGGGCGGTGCTACTTATCAGGTGCCAATGGAAGTTAGACCTGAAAGAAGACAGACATTAGGCTTAAGATGGCTTACAAACTATTCAAGAGCCAGAGGTGAAAAAACAATGCGTGAAAGATTAGCTAACGAAATCTTAGACGCAATTAACAACACCGGTGCCGCTGTTAAAAAGAAAGAAGATACTCATAAAATGGCTGAAGCTAACAAAGCATTTGCACATTACCGTTGGTAATTTAAATGTTTTTCAGTCTTCAAAATATTATTGGGTAGTTAATTTAACATTATTCCCGAAAGGAGGAAATTTTGATTTATGGGTAGAGAATATTCATTACAAAACACAAGAAATATCGGTATTATGGCTCATATCGACGCTGGTAAGACCACAACTACCGAAAGAATTTTGTATTATACAGGAAGAACTCACAAAATTGGTGAAACTCATGAAGGTTCAGCAACAATGGACTGGATGGTGCAGGAACAGGAACGTGGTATTACTATAACCTCAGCTGCAACAACATGTTTCTGGAGTGGTTCTACACCTGACAAATATCCAAAAACAAGAATTAATATCATTGACACACCAGGCCACGTTGACTTTACCGTTGAAGTTCAGAGATCACTTCGTGTACTTGACGGTTCAGTTACAGTAATGTGCGCTAAAGGCGGTGTTGAACCACAGTCTGAAACTGTTTGGAGACAGGCTGACGAATACATGGTTCCAAGAATGATTTATGTTAACAAAATGGACATCATGGGCGCAGACTTCTACAATGTAGAAGCTATGGTTCATGACAGACTTAAAGCTAACGGTGTTCCGATTCAGCTTCCTATCGGTGCAGAAGATACTTTCAGAGGTATCATCGACCTTATGAAGATGAAAGCTGAAATCTACTATGATGAAATGGGAACACAGTATGGTGAGGAAGAAATTCCTGCTGATATGTTAGCAAAAGCTGAAGAATACAGAGCAAAAATGGTTGAAGCGATTGCTGAAACAGATGAAGACCTTATGATGAAGTATTTAGAAGGCGAAGAAATCACTGAAGCAGAACTTAAAGCTGCTTTAAGAAAAGCAACAATCAACAATGAGATTGTTCCTATGCTTTGCGGTACTTCATACAGAAACAAAGGTGTTCAGATGCTTCTTGATGCTGTTATCGATTATATGCCTGCACCTACAGATGTAGCTGCAATCAAAGGCATAAATCCTGACACAGAGGAAGAAGAAGAAAGACCTTCTTCAGATTCTGAACCATTCGCAGCGTTAGCATTTAAAATTGCTACAGACCCATTCGTTGGTAAAATCTGCTTCTTCAGAGTATATTCAGGTACTGTAAACTCAGGTTCTTATGTATTAAACTCAGTTAAAGGTAACAAGGAAAGACTTGGTAGAATACTTCAGATGCACGCAAACCACAGAGAAGATATTGATGTTGTATATTCAGGCGATATAGCAGCTGCTGTAGGTCTT
>JAZSNJ010000144.1:0-2384 GCA_045536355.1 Clostridia bacterium
ATACCTTCACAAAAACGATTATGAAACTGCTGAAAATTATTTAAAGGAAACACTTGAAAAAGCGTTAAATGAAAATCACAGAAAAACTGTTTTACTCATTTTAAATGAACTTATGGGTCTTTCACGAAAGATTAATAAAAAAGAACAGGCTTTGCATTATGTTGATATGGCGATTAACCATATTAAATCTATGGGAATTGAATTAAATATTGGTGCTGCTACGACTTACCTTAACTGTGCAACTGTTTATAAGGCATTTAGTATGCCTGAAAATGCAAGTCCTTTATTTTTAAAAGCAAAAGAAATTTACGAAAAAGAATTAAGCCCCGCTGATGAGCGTTTGGCAGGTCTTTATAACAATATGGGACTCAATTTAGTTGATTTAAAAGAATTTGACAAAGCTTATGAGTTTTATCAAAAGGCTTTATCAGTTTTACAAAACATAAAGGGAAAAGAACCTGAACAGGCAATAACATATCTTAATATGGCATCTTTGGTAGAGGCTAGGTCAGGTCTTGTAGACGGTGAAAAAGAAATATTTAAATTTTTAGATGAAGCAATTAAACTACTTGACTTATCCTACTCGGAAACTGATGGGAACTATGCCTTTGTTTGCGAAAAATGTGCATCTGTTTTTGGCTATTACGGTTACTTTTTCTATGAAAATGATTTAAAAACTCGTTCAAGGAGGATTTATGAAAGGTCTTGAAATCTCAGAAAAATTTTATAATGAATATGGAAAACCTCTCCTGAAAGAAAACTTTCCTGACCTTTTTGATACACTTTGTGTTGGACTTGTAGGATCAGGCTCTGAGTGTTTAGGGTTTGATGATGAAATTTCCAAAGACCATGACTTTGAAGCAGGTTTTTGTATCTTTGTGCCTGACACCTTAAGTGAAAAAGAAATTTTTCAGTTAGAAAGAGCATATTCAAAGCTACCTGATGAATTTATGGGTATAAAGAAAAGTAAACTTTCACCTGTGGGAGGCTCACGGCACGGTGTGTTTAAAACAAGTGATTTTTATCTTTCCAAGACGGGAACAAAAGACGGCATTTTAAGACTTTATGATTGGTTTAATGTGCCTGAAGCTTCACTTCTTGAAGCTGTAAACGGCAAGATTTTTTGTGATAATTTAGGTGAGTTTACAAAAATCAGAGAACGCCTTTTATATTACCCCGAAGATGTACGCCTTAAAAAACTTGCAGGGAATTTATTTTTGATGGGTCAATCAGGGAGATATAACTATTTAAGATGCATAAAAAGAAATGATACAGCAGCCGCACAGCTTAGTATTTTTGAATTTGTAAAAGCGGTTTTAAATATAATCTTCATTTTAAACAAACAATATATGCCATATTATAAATGGAGTTTTTGCGCCTTAAAACAACTGAACATTTTGTCAAATCTATATAGTGATTTGGAATTTTTAATTTCAAACCCAAATAATCTCGCTGACAAAAAAACCGAAATTATTGAAAAAATAGTAACAAGTATATTTGACGAACTAAAAAAACAGGAGCTTACTTCATATAAAGGCCTTGAGGCCGAAGGCTATGCCTACTCTGTTAATGATTTGATTAAAGATAATAATTTAAGAAACACGAACATTTTGTTTGGTATATAAAAAAAAGAGATGCATCGCATCTCTTTTTTATATGTGAACATTACTTAAAAATTCTTTTAGTCTTTCGGTTTTTGGATTTTTAAATATCTCATCAGGTGTTCCCTCTTCTGCAATTACACCGTCATCCATAAATACTATTCTGTCAGAAACATCTTTTGCAAATGACATTTCGTGAGTTACTATAATCATTGTCATATCTGTATCTGCCAAAGATTTTATAATCTTTAACACTTCGTTTGTAAGCTCAGGGTCAAGCGCTGATGTAGGCTCGTCAAAAAGCATTATTTTAGGATTAAGTGCCAACGCCCTCGCAATTGCAACTCTTTGTTGTTGACCACCTGATAATTCACAAGGATAGTTTTTAACTTTATCGGCAAGTCCCGATTGTTCCAAGAGAGAAAGAGCATCTTTTTCGATTTTTTCGTAAATCTCTTTTTTGTTTTGTTTAAAATCAGGCCTTTCTTTTGCCAGAAGCTTTGGAGCAAGTGTTACATTTTCCAAAACATTATACTGTGGAAAAAGATTAAACTGCTGAAACACAAAGCCAAAATTCAGTTGTTTCTCTCTTATTTCATCGGCAGAAAGAGATTTTTTCCACTCCCCGTCAAAAATCACTTCGTCACCTAATATTATTTTTCCGCTATCTGCTTTTTCCAGAAAATTGATACATCTTAAAAAGGTTGTTTTACCACTACCTGATGACCCGATAATTGATACAACTTCCCCTTCGTTCATTTCAAAGCAGACATCTTTTAAAAC
>JAZSNJ010000025.1:0-3464 GCA_045536355.1 Clostridia bacterium
GGCACACCTCTTATGAGGTTTACATAGATAGTTGAAATTGTGTTACACACTTTGTTATCTACAACGCTGGATAATCCAAAAATCATACCCAAAATACATCCAAAGAACAAACCCCAGAGTGCTAAAAGCAAGGTTTGCCCCATTGCAGACAATAAAAGTGAACCGTATGTGTCAATTATTTGGCTCATATAAGCCTCCCCTATACATTCCATAAGGGCATCGGAGACACTCCAATGCCCTTACTTTTTTAACTGTTAAAATTTAAATTAGCCTAAATATTTAGCAATGATTTCATCATATTTACCGTTAGCTTTGATGTTCTCTAAACCTTTGTTAAAGAGGTCTAACAAGTTCTGATTGTCAGCATTAAAAATTGCCATACCATACTGTGCAGGTTCATTTTCAGTACCTTCAACAAATTTCATATCAAGTTCGCCAATTTTGATGTTGTACTTAAGAATTGGTGTATCATCAAAACATGCTGAAACCTGACCGCCCATAACAGCCTGATACATATCAGGTGATGTTGAGAATGTAACAACTTCAAAGCCATATTCATCTTTAAGGCTTTCAGCATAAGCGTTGCTCATTGTACCGTTTTTAACAGCAACTTTTTTGCCTTTTAAATCTTCAAATTTTGAAATAGTTGAATCAGATGCTACAGCCATACCCTGTGTTGCATCATAATATCCATCAGAAAAAATCCAGCCTGATGCTTTTCTTTCTTCTGTGATTGATGCACCTGCAATCATACCGTCAGCCTGACCTGCCTGACAAGCAGCAATAGCAGCATCCCAACCTACATACTGTAGTTCATATGTAAAGCCTTGATCTTTAGCAATTTCTGCAAGAATATCCATGTCTATACCAACGATATTACCGTCAGCATCCTGGAATTCAAAAGGACTAAAGCCTTTATCGGTCGCAATAACAAAATCTACATCGTTTGTTTTAGTACATGCAGCAAATGAAAGAGCTAAGCAAAGCACCATAACTAAACATAATATTTTTTTCATAAATTATTTCCTCCTAAAACTAGAATAAATAGATTATACCACAATGGGAAATGTTTGTCAATAAAAGAAAACACATACAGTAAAAACTGTATGTGTAATTTTTTATAAAACACTTTTTAAAAACTGCTGTGTTTTTTCATTTTGTGGATTGTCAAACAAATCTTTTGGGGTTCCTTCTTCCAAAATCATACCGTCTGCCATAAAGATAACACGATCAGCCACTTCTTTTGCAAAACCCATTTCATGAGTTACAACAACCATAGTCATCCCTTCTTTTGCAAGGTCTTTCATAACCTGTAAAACTTCGCCTACCATTTCAGGGTCAAGTGCTGATGTTGGCTCATCAAAAAGCATTACATCAGGGTTCATCATTAATGCTCTTACTATGGCAACTCTTTGTTTTTGCCCACCCGAAAGCTGTGATGGATATGCATCTGCCCTGTCAGAAAGACCAACTCTTTCTAAAAGCTCTATTGCCTTTTTATCAGCCTCAGCTTTATCCATTTTAAGGAGTTTAACAGGAGCCAGAGTCAGGTTTCTAAGCACAGTCATATGTGGGAACAAATTAAACTGCTGAAATACCATACCCATTTTCTGACGATGTGCATTTATATCAACCTTAGGGTCTGTTATATCAACGCCTTCAAAAAATACTTTTCCACTTGTTGCTGTTTCAAGTAAATTAAGAGATCTTAAAAAAGTAGATTTCCCCGAACCTGAGGGACCAATAACAACTACAACCTCACCCTTTTCAATTCTAGCGGTAACATTGTTAAGAGCATGAATGTTTTCACCGTAAAACTTACACAAGTTTTCAGTGCTTATAATAATATTATCGTTCACTCTTTCTCAGCCTCCTCTCAAGGATTTCAACAAGCTTTGTAAAGAACATAACCATAACCAGATATACTGCAGCTATAGCTAAAAGTGGCCAGAAACTCTGATATGTAATACCTCTTATAATATTTGCTCCTCTTGTAAGGTCAGTAACACCAACATAACCTGCAATAGCAGTTTCCTTTAAAAGAACAATAAATTCATTAGCAAGAGCCGGAAGAATATTTTTAAATGTTTGAGGAAGAACAATATACCACATTGTGTGGATATAATTAAAGCCAAGCGAACGACCTGCTTCTGTCTGTCCTATATCAATGCTCATTATGCCGCCACGGATAATTTCGGCAACATAAGCACCTGAATTTATTCCAAAAGCTATAATACCACAAAGCATCTTATTATCCGAACTTGCCATAATGATGAAAAAGATAATAAGAATTTGTACCATTGCAGGAGTTCCTCTTATTACCGTAAGATATACTTTACAAATCGCATTACCTATTGAAAGAAAAAATTTCGCAACAGGATTTCTCATCTCTTTATACTGTTTATCATAAGTGGTTCTGATTGCAGCAATAACCACGCCTAATATAACACCCAATATGAGTGCAAAAAAGGTAAGAATAATAGTATTGCTAATACCCTCAGTTAAATATTTCCATCTGTTGTCTTCAATAAATGCAACAACAAAATCCTTTTTCATTTTTAAAATCCATTCAGGCATTTACGAAAAATCTCCTTTCCAAAAAAATTAAAGGGCTGCGCTGCACGCAGCCCTTTATAATCAGTCTGATTATTCAGCTGGAATATATTTTTCAATAATTTCTGCTACTTTTCCTTCTTCAATAAGTTCGCCAAGAGCTTTGTCAATTTCTGCAAGTAATTCTGGAGTATCTTTGCATACTGCAGCAGCATAATCTTCTGTTATATATTCTGTATCAAGAATTTTTAAACCAGGGTTGCTTTCAACAAACACTTTAGCAGGTTCATTGTCAATAACTACACAATCAACTTTACCTGACTGTAATGCCATAACTGCGTCTGCACCCTTGTTATATCTTTCAACTGTTCCAAGACCTTCATCTTCAATATCCCATGTGCAATATAGGTCGCCTGTTGTAGCAAGCTGAACACCGATTTTGTTTGATGCGCCTTCAGCAAAAAGGTCATCAGCAGTTGTAATAGCTGAATCTTCTTTAACTATAATAACCTGAACACCTGTTGCATAGGTCTGTGTAAAGTCAACCTGTTCTTTTCTTTCATCAGTAACTGTCATACCAGCCATAACAAAATCGTATTTACCGGTCTGAACGCCAGGAATCAAAGAGTCAAAGTCAACATTTTCAATCACAAGTTCTTTGCCGAGCTTTTCAGCAATTGCCTGAGCAATTTCAGCATCAATACCAACAACTTTACCATCCTGCATGAATTCATATGGTGGGAATTCTGCATTTGTAGCCATTGTTAAAACATTATCGTCTTTTGCGCCACCGCAAGCAACTAATGAAAGTGCTAAAACAGCAACTAATACTATTGATAATACTTTTTTCATTTCTATTCTCCTTAGTTAACTAATATTTAACATTGACAGTATATCACCCTGAAAATATT
>JAZSNJ010000007.1:0-16409 GCA_045536355.1 Clostridia bacterium
ATGGTTCTGAGGATAACCTTTTTAACGCTGATTCCCACATATCTTGCAGTGTTCTGGCTTTCTCCCACTACAGATATTTCGTAGCCATGCTTGCTGTATTTCAGATAAATATACATAGCTATTGTCAGGGCAAGAACTATAAGTATGTTAAGAAGGTATTTCTGGTCCAAAATGGTTGGCAACCATCCACCTTCTGTTGCACGGTTAATTACACCTACAGTGTTAGAATCCTTGGGATTTTCCCAGAACACTATACAGAAAGACACAAGCTGCATTGCAACATAGTTCATCATAAGAGTAAAGAGCGTTTCATTTGTGTTAAACGCTGCCTTAAAGTATGCAGGAACTATCGCCCATACCATACCTGCAATCATTGACACTAGAAACATAAGTGGAATTAATATAACAGGTGGAATTTTATCACCAAAATATATCATACATGCTGCTGCGGCAAGACCGCCAATTAATGTCTGACCTTCAGCACCTATGTTCCAGAACTTCATCTTAAACGCAGGAGTTACTGCCAGTGATATACAAAGAAGAATTGAAAGCCTTTGCATTGTGTTCCATACTTTTCTTGTTGTACCGAAAGTACCTTTAATCATAGCCTCATAAACTTCAATTGGGTTATATTTTGTTAAAAGTACAATTACACCTGCACAAAGAAATAATGCTAAAACTATTGCAATTATTCTAACAAGCCACGATTTGTACCAAACCATATCGGTTCTTTTGGTAATCTGAAACAAAGGCTCATGTAAATGTTTTTCTTTATTCTTCATCACTTTTAGCCTCCTCACCTGTTTTTGTCATAAGAAGTCCGATTTGCTCTTTGGTTGCCTCTCTCGCGTCAACAATACCGCTTATAGTGCCACCGCAAAGTACTATTATACGGTCGCAAAGGTCAAGCAAAACATCTAAATCTTCGCCTACCAGTATAACTGCAACATCTTTTTCTTTTTGCTCATTCAAAAGGTTATATATTGTGTATGATGAGTTAATATCAAGTCCTCTTACAGGGTAAGCAGCCATTAAAACTGTTGGCGAAGAAGAAATTTCTCTTCCTACTAAAACTTTTTGCACATTACCGCCTGAAAGCTTTCTTACAGGTGTGTTGGCATTAGGTGTTACAACTTCAAGCCTTTCTATTATCTGTTCTGCAAGAGTTTTTGGTGCTTTTCTTTCTAAAAATACCGATTTTCCTTTTCTGTAGCTTCGAAGCATCATATTATCTATGATATCCATATTGCTTACCAAACCCATACCAAGTCTGTCTTCAGGAACAAAAGAAAGCCTTACACCCATATCTCTTATTTCCATAGGGGTTTTATCTCTTAAGTTTTCTGTAGCACCTGTTTTTGGATTATTATAAAGTATTTCGCCATCATTTAAATGCTGAAGTCCTGCAATTGATTCTAAAAGTTCTCTCTGTCCACTTCCGGCTATACCTGCTATACCTAAAATTTCACCTGAACGGGCAGTAAACGAAACATCTTTTAAAAGAGTTACGCCCTCACGATTTACACAGTTTATGTTGTTCACTATAAGTCTGTCTTTAGGATCTTTTGGATCACTTCTTTGAATATTCAAGGTAACCTTTTTGCCTACCATCATTTCGGTAAGACCCATTTCATCAGTGTCTTTTGTGTTAACAGTTCCTACATATTCGCCTTTTCTTAAAACCGAAACACGGTCAGAAAGCGACAAAACTTCGTTTAATTTATGTGTAATTATTACGATTGCCTTTCCGTCATCACGCATTCTTCTTAAAACTTTAAAAAGTTTCTGGGTTTCCTGCGGAGTGAGTACAGCAGTAGGCTCGTCTAAAATTAAAATATTTGCCCCTCTGTATAAAACTCTTATTATTTCAACAGTCTGCTTTTCTGAAACAGACATCTCGTATACTTTTTTGTTTGTATCTATGCTAAATCCATATTTTTCGCCAATTTCTTTTACTTTTTTTGTAGCTGTCTTTAAGTCAAACTTTTCTTCATCTTCTAAGCCCAAAACAATATTTTCGGCAGCAGTAAACACATCAACAAGTTTAAAGTGCTGATGTATCATGCCTATTTTATGCTTAAATGCGTCTTTGGGAGAACGGATTATTACTTCTTCTCCATCAATAAAAATCTGGCCCTCGTCGGGAAAATAAATCCCTGAAATCATATTCATAAGGGTGGTTTTCCCACTTCCGTTTTCACCAAGTATTGAAAGGATTTCCCCTTTTTTTACGGTAAGACACACATTGTTGTTCGCAACAACACTGCCAAATGTTTTTGTTATGTTTTTAAGTTCTATTGCAGGGGTAGAATTCACCTTGACTCCTCCTTTTTGTTCTCGTTTTCAAGAAAAAGTACCAAAATACCTTTTCTTCAAAACGAAAATCCCCCATGCGGAGAGGTTCTCCGCATGAGGTATATTCAGCTTAATTATTTAATGGTAATGCCATCAATTTCAATGTCAAAGTATGGAGCTGAACGATATTCTGATTCATGGAAATATCCGTCAGCTACAACCTGTGTATCAGGTGTGAATGCAGCATCAGAATCAACATCTGCCATGTATTCTTCTAATTTTGCACCTTTAACGGTAAATGTATCTGTGTCAAACACTTTAACTTCACCGCTTATTAATTTTTCTCTGAGTTCTTCAAGTTTAGCTTCTGTATCTTTAGCAGCAACTTTGTCGTTTAAACCTAATGTCATAACAACGCCGTCTTCAAGACCGCCACAGAAGTCCTGTGTGATTTCTGTTCCGTTTGCAACTGCTGTTACAAGATGTTCGAAATATGGCTGCCAGTTAATTTTTGAAGAAATAAGAGCTGTGTTTGGACCCCAGTCGCGTGTATCTAAGTTGTATGCAACATTAGGAACACCTGCTTCTTCACAAGCTTTTGGAGCGCCTTCAGAGTCAGCATGCTGACTAACAAGTACGCAACCGCCTGCAATCAAAGCGTTAGCTGTTTCTTTTTCAGCTGCAATATCAAACCATGAGTTTGTGAATTTAACATCCATTGTAACTGATGGACAAGCATAACGAGCACCTAAGAAGTATGAGGTATAACCTGATTTAACTTCTGCATAAGGATATGCACCTACATAACCCATTTTTGCCTGGTCAGCTGTGATTTCACCGTTTTCAATCATTTCGTTAAGTTTAAGACCTGCTGCATAACCTACTAAGAAACGACCTTCGTAAATTGATGCGAATGCATTGTAGTAGTTAGGAAGATTTTCTGTATGAGCTTTTGTACCTGTTGCATGAGCAAATACTACATCAGGAAATTCTTTTGCTGCCTGAATCATAAAGTCTTCATGACCAAAGCTGTCTGCAAAAATGATGTTGCAACCAGCGTCAACAAGGTCAGCTGCTGCTTCATAGCATTCGTTTGATTCAGGAATGTTGATTTTGAACATAACCTGTTCGTCTGATAAGCCAAGAGCTTCTTTTGCTGCAAGTGCTGCATCAATAAAGTTCTTGTCATAGGTTGAGTTTTCGTCATGTAAGAAGATAAAACCAACCTTAATGTCTTCAGATACTTTTGTATCTGTGTTGCCGCATGATGTAAGCATCACACATGAAACAACCAAAACAAGCGCCATTAATAAAGAAATGACTTTTTTCATAAGATTACCTCCTGCCTTACGGCATTTTAAAATTTATGTAAATACAATTTACAACAATATTATTTTCGGAAAGTAAGCGAAGTGTCTGACATAGAGTCAATAAGCGCTAAAGCTTCAACTTTAATTCCTCTTTCGCGGAGCTTGTCCCCTCCGCCCTGAAAACCTTTTTCTATTGCAACTGCACAACCTTTTAAAGTTGCACCTGCCTGATTTAAAATTTCAATTACACCGTTTAATGCGTTACCCCCTGCAAGAAAATCATCAACAATTAAAATATTATCATCTCGTCCTATGTAATCTTTGGAAACAACAACATCGTAAGTTTTCTTATGTGTAAACGAATAAATCTGTGCGCAGTAAATATCCCCGTCAACATTTTTTGGCTTTCCTTTTTTAGCCACAACAACAGGCACATTCATTTCTTTTGCTGCTGCAAAGGCAATAGAAATACCCGAAGACTCTATAGTTAAGATTTTATTTACGCCAACACCTTTAAAAAGCCTTGCTATTTCTTCACCCATACTCATAATAAAGGGAACATCAAGCATTTGATTTAAAAAGCTCCCCACTTTTAGTATGTTTCCTGGGAGGACTTTCCCCTCTGACAAAATCTTATCTTCAAGAGCTTTCAAGCTTTATCACCTCTATATGCAGATTAAAAAAATTACTCATATTATAGTAAAAATTTTATCATATTATTGGTGTATTGTCAACAAAAAACTGCCTTTTTTTACAAACATAAAACATAAAATTTACACATATTTTTTTGTGTTGCATTTTAGAGTGAAAAATGGTATTATTTTCTAGGAAGGTGGTTGTATGCTTTGAAAAAAGATTTATATATAAAAATAGTTTTATGGGTTCTTGTTTTGCTTTGTATGGCTATGATTTTTCATTTTTCTTCCGAAAGTTCCGTTGAATCAAAAAAGACAAGCTCCCATCTTACCGAACTTACTAAAAAAATAATAAACATTTTACCTTTTAACGAGGTTAATAAAGAAAATCTTATAAAAGGTGCTGAACATTTTGTTAGAAAAACCGCGCATTTTACCGAATATTTTTTACTGGGAGTGTTAACACTTTCAGCATGTCTTAAAACATTTAAAAAAAGGAATTTCTGGATTGCACTTTTAATTTGTTTTATATATTCCGTATCAGACGAAGTTCATCAGATTTTTGTCCCTGGCAGAGCGTTTATGATTGGTGATATTTTGTTGGACACTGTAGGTTCACTATCTGGTTTAATTGTTTTTGTTTATTTAAGATATATAGTTATGAGTAAAATTTTACGCCATAAAAACTGGCTTATAAAAGAGGATACCAAATGAAGAAAATTGTCCTAAGTTTAATAATTCTGGTAACTGTTTTTGGTTCTTTTACCTGTGCATTTGCCAAAAACGATTATATAACCGAAAGTTACACATCGTTTATCAATATTTCCCCAAAAAGAGAGCTTTTATATAACACTCAGCTTGATTTTAATTTTATGGGAAGCGTAGATAAAATTCCGTTTTCAATTACAGGGAAAAGTGATACTTCAACAGGAAAAATTGACAATATAAATGTGGAAAATGAAAAACATAAAGTAACCAAAAAAGGTAGTACCGCTTTTATTTCAATTACAAATAAAGATTCAGGTTTTACAGGCAAAAAAAGAATAAAACTGGGTTATAACATCTGTCTTACCAAAGATAAGGAAAAGACCTATGATTTTCTTTATCTTACCTTGGTTGAAGCTATGGAAGCTCCTATCACTAATGCTTATGTTACTGTTACACTTCCTACAAGCGAGATTGAGGCAACTGAAATTACATCAACAAGCAACAAAAAAAACTGGAATTATATAAAAGAAGATAATAAAATAACTGTTACAGCATCAGATTTAGAGCCGGGCGAAAAACTTTACCTGACAGTAAAATTGCCTGAGGGTACTTTTAAAAGTGCGCCTCTGCTTGTTATGAACAGGCCTGTAAGATTTGCAATTTATATATCGGTGTTTGCGCTTTTAGCACTTTTGTATATCGTGTTTGTGTTTGTTAAATTCGGACTTGACGGAAGAATAATTTACGAGTCTGAAACATATCCGCCCGAAAATTTTTCTCCTGTAGAAACAGAGTACGCATATACAAGAACTGTATCCGACAAATCATGTGGAGCTATGGTTTTATACTGGGCAACAAAAGGATATTTGAAAATAATCCAGCACACAGGAAACACATATACACTACAAAAATTAAATGATATTAAAGATTCAGAGCCCGATCATTTCAAAAACGCTTTTAATGCACTTTTTGAGCTTGGCAGTAACAATTCTGTTACAGGATCAAACCTTGAAAACAACTATTACCAGCAAGTTGAAAGATTAAAATCAGGTGCTCGTTCTGCTTTTATAAAAGAAAAGGTTTTAGATAATTCAAGAAGTGGCAAATTCTCTCTAAGATGTATGCTTTTACTGATTTTATCAGGAATATTTACTTTGCTGATGGCAGGGATCTTAAATAAGGCTTCTTTTTCACAGGTCTTTGTTTCATGGTTTTTATTTATAGTTACATCTTTAGTGCTTTACAGATTTTTTAAATTCGCCGCAAACAAGGTTTACAACAACTCTCAACTTTGGATGACAGGTGTAATAACAACCGTTATTTCGTTTGGTGTAGCCTATATTTTTGCTGACTTTATAAATATTTCAAACTCTTTAAGCATTGTGTTTTTAGTTATTGTTTTGGGAACATTAATTGCATTTCAGGCAATTGCCGCACTAATAAGCAGAAAAACAGACTATGCTGCCCGTCTAATGGGACAGATTAAAGGCTTTAAACACTTTTTAAAACACCCAAAACCTGAAATTTTAGAAGAACAGGTAAGCAAAAATAATGACTATTTTTACGAAATGCTCCCTTATGTAATTATGTTTGGTTATGGTGAGCGTTGGGGCGAAGCTTTTAAAAACTTAACTGTTAAACCTTGCAATTTTTATGAATATCAGGAAAAGACCCATAACCCGCCACATATTATTACAAAAAGGCTTTCTGATTTGGTAACCCTTATTTCAGAAAAGTCGTTTTCCTATTACAGAATTAAAACGAATACAGAAAAATAACATAAATCCCGCTGTCAAAAGAACAACGGGATTTATCATTAATTGTGTGCTTGTTTATTTAGGTGTTTCGACAACTTATCGTGTGCTACGGTTACCTCGCCGTTACAGTGAAGCTGTTTTAAACCGTCCAGTGCTGCAAGCATAGCATAACTTAACACACAAAGTTCTTCACGCATTGAGCCTATATCGCTATTATGCGTATTTTTTAACTGTTCTAATTCTTTGCTTGTTACTTCTCTTTTGTTTATCCATACAGCTATTATTCTTAAAAAAGCTCCTAAAGATAAAACTGCACCTAAAACTGCTCCTGCTTTAATTATTGTGTCTGCATCTATATACATTTTACTCCCCCTTAACTTCAGGAAGACCTGCGATTGAAGTTAAGAGTGAAATTAACCCTGCAGTAAATGAAACAGATAATACATTAAGCCAGTTAATTTCTATAAACGCCTGACCCACAGTAATCATTGAAAGAGCTGTTTGTGCAATGGTTTTAACTGCTCTTACAAATGATGCTTTTAACCATTTTTTAAACATTTAAGCATCCTCCCTGTTAACTATTTTATAAATAATCCAATAAAGAGGGGACTCTTGCTTCTTTGCCGCAGACAGTGCATTAACTGCCCCTAAAATATCATTGATTTTAATTTTTTCGGTTAATTTATTAACCAAAAGCAAGGGGCTTGAAATTTTTTCTTCCCTTATCTCAAAGTAAGAAATTATGCTGTCTGATATTGCTTTTGCAAACTCTTCTTGCTTTGTTTTAAACTTTTCACTGTCAGATTTATTGGTTATAAATGCAGTTTCAATTAAAATAGCAGGCATATTGGTGTTTTTAAGCACCGCAAATTTCCCCTCTTTAACACCTCTGTTTAAAAGACCCAGTTTTTGGGATAAAGAATTAGAAATTTTTTCCGCAAGGTTAAATGTATCACTTATTTTATTATACACATAGCATTCAGTACCGTTTGCATCTTCATTTCTGTATGCATTTGTATGTATGGACAAAAACAAATCTGCCCCGAAATCATTTGCCATTTGACATCTTTTTAACAAAGATGAGTTTAAATCAGTACCTAAAACATCTTCTTTCTTTTCTCTTGACAATTTAACAGTTATACCTGCTTTTAAAAGCTTTTCTGCTAAAAGCTTTGAAATTTCAAAAGTTAAATCCTGCTCTTTTAAACCAAAACTTTCTGCTCCTGTGTCGAAGCCTTTATGGTTATGCCCTGCATCAATAAATATCTTCATCATCTGTCTCCTCTATAACAGGGGGAACAGCACTTATTACTATTTCATTAAAACATTCTTCTGAAATACAGCCCTTTATTTTATAATTAAAGGCATAAATTTTAACCTGTTCCTCTGTGAATGACCCGTTTTCAAACCCTTTAATGAGGTTTTCTTTTAAAAAATTTTCTGCACTAAACATTAAACATTACCTCCAAGCGTAATTATTGCATTTGTTAAATTTTCAATTACCTTATTTAAATCCTGATTGTATGTAACACTTCCTGTAACAGGCACCTCATTTCCCGATAAAAAAGATACTGAGAATTCCTGCTCTTTTATTTCTTCTAATATAGCCAGAAGTTCAGTGGCAGTATCTCCTGTAATTTCACTAACAACCGGTGTTTGTAAAAGATACTGATATTCAAATGGCACCCCTGCATTTGCTACTATCCAATCGTATGTTGCTGTGGCATCAGCCCAAGTTGTTCCACTCGGTGCCCTGCACACAACATTTTGCAAATCCTCTGTACTTTGGGTGATATACCAGTGAAAATAATCTGTGGTTGCAGACTTTGCCTCATGCATACCAATGTTTGACATAATGTACGAATTTGCAGAATAACCGCTTGTGTTCAATTTAGCAAGTTTTTCATCTGTTAATTGTTCTATAGTGGTTTTAGCATTAAATTTTGCAGGTTTTGAAACTCTTATATTCTGCTTTAAATACACCTTGCCGTTTTCGGTATAAATTCTGTCGCTACCTGATTTAACACTTCTTAAAGTGATACCGTCAAAGGTTACAGATTTTACATTATTGCCATAAGTAAATGTAATGGTTGGGTTTTGTATGCTCTTTATTTCGCACGGCGTTTCAAGTGTCGGAGTTCCGTCCTGAACACTCTTACCAAACACTTCAATACTCTTAACAGGCAAAAGATGATTGCTGTCTTTAACCAACACTTCATTTTCAGCTTTTAAAGTATTTTGTTTTATGTTGTTAAAAAGTGCTTTGTCAATATCTGATAACGGTTTTTCCTTATCCGATGTATTGTCGGCATTTGAAAGCCCTATTTGTTCTTTTGTTACATTGTGTGGATTTGAAAGATTTAATGTATGTGCACTTAAATCCTGCTTTAACCCTGACAAAGCAATTACAACAGTATTTAAAACAGGCTGGTCAGTTGAAGCATTTATTGTTCCTTTTTCGCCTTTTACAACATCAAATATAAATGTTTTTTCGGTAACGGTTGAGCTATCACCTAAAAGCTGAACTCTTAACAAAAGCTCACCCTCAACCGAATGCATATTAGAAGATAAAGTATATTTTAAAGTTTCACCGTCTGCTGTTCCTGAATCTGTTATTACTTCCCCGTCAGCCCTTTTTGCATTTATTAAAAACCCTGAATTTGAAGGAACATTATTAATAACTATCTGGTAGGCATAAACATCATCGGTATAAAGAGGAGTTTTTATGTATTGGTAAAATTCACTATCCGATTTAATTATGCGTTTCATAAATCATTCCTCCCTTTGGCAATAAGTGTTATATCAAGATAAAAACTTTGCGGTGTTTGAACTGTGCCAACATATTTGTACCCGTTAAAATTAATTAAAAAGCCATCTTCCTCTTTGGTTATATTAGCCTCCCAGGCGTAATAATTGTATCCATACACTTTAAGTTTTTCCGAAATTGCAATGCTGTGCACCGACTGTTCGCTTGTTCCGTATGAAATTTTACTTCCATCATCAACATTGTATATGGCTATATTGTTATTTTCGCCTATGCTCTCAAACAAAATCCTTTCATAAAAAGACGGATTGCAATAAACCTTAATTTTTGCTGTAGCCGAATTGTATTTGTCTATTGTTTCGGGTGTTATGTAGTACCTTGCCTTGTGATTATATATGTCAATATTTCCGTAGCATACTGTTTTACCTTTTGCATAAACTCTTTTATCCAAAATATTTCCCTCTTTATTAACTATGGCAAGTAAAACATCTTTTTCATCAGGCTCTGTTAAAGAACAAACAGGATAAGCTCTGTTTTCTGAAAAACTGCTTTTAAGGTATACATAGTTCGTTTCACCTGATATTAAAGGCAATTCCTCAACATCTTCTATTTCAATAAATGTTCCGTCATCAAAAAACGCAATACCCGGATTTATTAAAACTTTATCTTCATTTTTAGTAACTTTTAATGATGATATTGTATCAGGCACAATTCCTCCTGATACTACGCTTTGATTTATATCATTAAAATCACTTATACTTTCAGGGGCTACACCCACACCTTTACCGATAAGCCTTTCGGTAATGGCATTTAAATGGTCAACCCCTATTAATTGGTTGTCAAAAAAACCATAACTGTATGACATTATTCCTCCTCCTTAAATGACGGTCTTTCTCCTGTTTCAAATTCGTCTTCAAAAATTCTCACTGAATACACCCTTACCTTTTTGGTAAACAAAAGACCGTTTTTTTCGTATTTGACGGTAAACACATCACCCAGACCGTAGTCATTACCAAACTTAACATTTCGGCTTTTAAGTCTTATCATATTATCATTTAAATGCTTAGTAATTTCATCTAAAACCTCGTCTTCTTTGGTAAGGGAGGTGGTTCTCTGCCACCTCCACATACCGGTATCAGGCTCTTCTGATTTAACTATTTTCCAGAAGCCCTCGGAAGTTTTTGAAAAGATGATTTCACCGTCTTCACTCCTTGATACAGCATAACCACCTTTTTCGAAGATTTTACCATTTAAACTTCCGTTTGCTGTTACCTTGTATTTTTTACCGTAATTTTCTTTTGAAAAATCAGTAAGGACAGGAGTGTTGGTTTCTGCATCCCATTCGCCCATATTTTCATACGAAGCATAATAATATGAATCAAGCGCATAATCTTCTAAAGTTTCTGTATAGTTTGCCGAATGCGCATTTCTATTGCCCTCAGACATTATCAAAGGAATTTCTGTGCCTTTGTAAAATCTTAAAATCCATTTTTTGTTTTCAAAATCTATAAGCACTTTATAGCCGGTATTGTTTTTACTGCAAAGCTCATTTAATATTTCTGATAAAGGATGTGTAACAAGTCGCCAGGTGTTATCCATAGGGTAGTCTAAAAGTTCGAGGTTTTCTGCCGAAAAATTTTCTATGTCTCCCATAACCTTGTTAATAATGGTAGATGCAATTTCTCCTGTAGTAGTACCATAACTTCCTTTTCTTGCAGAAAATTCAGGCACAACTTTTTTGTAAAGCATATAAGACAGTTCTTTCCCGTAAAAAATTATTTCTTCTCCGTTTATTTCTTTTGAAGTAATAATAGCTTGTCTGTCTTTTTCACACACAATTAAAAACTTATAATTTTTAATTAATTGTCCTATATCCTGATTAACCGAAAAATGAGCCTCAAAGGAACCAAAACCACGATATTTCAAATTCCATATAACGCTTATTGCTTTATAAAGAGTGCATATATGGTTAAAATCTTTATCATAAAATTTAAGTTCTATCATATTTGCCTCACACTCCTAAAAACACAGGGTAAAATTCTATTTCAGACATTAAACCGTCTTTATCGGAATAAAATTCTATTTCGTTTATTCCTGTAGTAATATAAAAATCAGATAAGTAGCTGTCAGCGCTTAAAAGGATATCAATATTTTCACCGTTTTGGTTTGTTATTTTTCTGTTTTTAATATCAATAACAATTTTTTCGGTTTCCGACAAAACATTTTCCAGTGAAAGACTTTGTCCTGTTGTATGATTGATTATCTGGATTTTAAAAGTTTCTCCTTCTAAAATGTTATTTTTGACGGTTATAACGGGTTCTGCTTTTTTATGACCTTTGTTAATAAGCTTTACGCTAAAAACTCTTTGTGTAAACGCCGTGGGGAGTACAAACCCCTCTTTTACCAAATCCTGTCTTGAAAAGATATTTTTTCTTTCAGGCTCTAAGGCTAAAAAGCAAGGATTATCACACACAATCTGAAAAACAAAAGTAAAGCATTTAGGATATTTGTCTGTAATCTCAAAACTTATTGGTTTGTATGAATTTTTGTATTTGTTACGGTCTTTAAAAACTGTAATTTCACCTTTTTCTGCAAAAACATTATAAAGAGCGTTTAACTCTTTTAAAGTTGTTATAAATATATCTCCGCTCCCTGTTATTGTTCTTGACGAGTGAACTTCATCAACAGTATCTAAACCGTCTGTACCTGAATATTTAACAGTTTTATAGCTTTTGGGCACAAACTCCAAACCTTTTATGGCAGTAAGTCTTATTTTGTTATTCCCTCCGCCAAAAAGACAAATCTCTCCAAGGGAGTTTTTTAAAATTATTTTCGTCATTTAAACACTTCCCCTCATTTTCTTTAATTCCTCATACCTTTCAAAATCTTCAAGCTGTTTTTCTGCACTCTCACCACTCCCTGATATGGTATAGCTGCTTTGATAGTTGTTGATAACATTTTGTATCTGCTGTTTATCTATCCCTGCTATGATTTTTTCTGTAAAGGCTTTTCCTAAAAGCTCAAGCTCATCCTCGCTTTTTAAAAGTTCGCTTTGCATACCCTCTAAAATACCTTTGATGCTGTTTTCTCCGACTGTAGTCATCTTTTCCGAAAGCTCTTCGTTAATAAGGGAAGATGTATTTCCCAAAACCTGTAAAAACCCATTTTGATAGGAGTCATTAATAACCTCTTCATCAAATGAAGGAACCTTAATTTCCGAAGAAGCGTTATAGTCCGGCATAACGGGTTCGTCAACATAAGGTATAAGGTCAGGCACACCGCCTGTTTTACCATTTCTGTAAGCTTCTTCAACTTTGTCATAACCCGTTACTTTTTTAGCAAGAGCCATAAAATCGTCATAAGTTCCGCCTACTTTTAAATAGATGTCTTTGTTCTTTACTATGTACTCGTTAAACTTTTCTACAATTCCGTTTACATAGGTAAAATCATTCTTATCTTCGGTTTTGGCGGTAACGCCGAATTTTTTCTGATTTTGTTTGTCAATTTCCTGGTTTTGTTTTAAGACTTCTTCCTTTATTCTTAAATTATTGTCGCCAATAGCTGTATTTCTTTCAGCCAAAATGCCAAGGTAGGAATTTACCATTTCCATATACTGACTCTGGGCTGAAACACTTTGTGCCGAGAACTCTCCTGACAAAGCTTTAATTTCTTCATAAGCCGATTTTGTTTGTTCTATAATGCTTTTTTGATATTCAAGCTTTTTGTTAAGCATTTCAACCTTATTCATGGTGATTGTTGTACCATCTGCTGTATGCTCATTTAACGACAGCCACACCTTATATGTGTTTTCTGCGTTTTTTTCTAAATTTTTCAGGTAGTCTGTAGACACCCTCAAATTTTTATTGATTAAGTCAATTCTTTTTTCTGCTGCTGTTTTCAATTTCGAATGCACCTCCTAATTCAAAAGCTGCATCAACTTCTTTATTTGCACTCTTTAGTGCATATAATCTTTTCATTTTTCGGTAAAACTGTCTTTTTGACTTGCTTTTTATTTCTGTTAAATCAACGCTCCTGTAATATATTGCTCTTGAAAACGGTGTGTCTTCAGGCAGAGCCGAAACTAGTGAGCAAAACACATACCAGTGCATCTCTTCGTTTATAAGATTTATATTATAAGCCATTAAAAACGAGCTTAAAATAAGTCCGCTGTCTTCATAAAGGTCATAAAGTTTTTGCCCCTTTTTTTCTTTCTTTTCGATATTTTCACTGCTTAAAAACAAAATCATTTTTGATATTGCCTGTTGTATATCAGCAGGTATTGTCTCATAACAAAGACATAAGGCTTTTATTAAGCCCTCTTTTGTTTTATCTTTCAGCGCCTCTAAAATTTCAATCCAGACTCTAAAATCTGTGTTTACAGGATAAAATTTACCGTCAATTTCAAACCCCTGTCTTAATTTGTCTGTAAGTAAGTTCATTAGTTTTCGGTAAATGTAACAGTTTTAAAATTATCTGAACTTGTTACCGTTCCTAAAGTAATTTCACCGTTTGCCTTAAATGAACCTGAATAGGTGTAAGCATCAGTTGAATCGCCTTCTGTATCAGGAATTACCGAAAAACTTCTTAAAACAGCAGAATTGTCGGTAAGGTCAACTATAATTATGTTTCTTACAGCCTCCATGCCTACCACTTCGTTGTCTGTGATTTTTATAATGTCGGTATGTACATCATTGTCTAAAAATCTGTCAAAGCTGTAACTTACGGTTGTCTGATAACCCACTATATCTGAATGTTCAAAATTCTCATCTATATACTGTCTTGTATAGCTTTTTGGATTTTTAGAAACGCTTAATTTTGTAAAGCCTGTCATTCTTTCAAATGTTTCTTTGCCGCTTTGGTCCAAAACGCCGTAAAAGGCAACTTTTTTACTTCTTTTAATCATATTTATTCATTCCTTTCATATACATATCGCAGTTTCATTTCATACTCTGCTACCGATGCCGAAGCCTTTTTTAAATGACAGCTTTCAATTACCTCAAAGTAAAGTCCGCCATCAATAGGATTTTCATTTATGTAGTCTTTTAAAAGCTTCTCCAGATAATATGCACTGTTATCTTTGATACGGTAATCAGTTTTAAAATTAATGGTGAAAATATACTGTCTTATTTCTCCGCCGTCTTGATATCTTTTAACCACAGGGTCAAATGCACACGGCCTTAAAACTACTGTATTTTTTTCAAAGTTTTCATAATCTACGGTAACCTTGCTTTCGTCAAAACCTGAAAAATTTTCAAAATATTCTTTAAGTTTATAAATCATATTATCCTCTCAATTCAATGTAGCAGTGGGGATTTATACCTTTAAAATTTTCTCTTAACAATGTAAGAACATATTCTCTGCCATCTAAAACTCCAACCGTTCCTAATGGGAGAGCTAGTGGCTCTCCCTTAGGAATTCTTACCTTTACTAAACTTTCTTCAGAAAACCCGTCATTTAAAGGATTTTTTCTAATTGTTTTGTAAACATAAGCGTTTTTAACAGTTGTTTTGGTTTCATCAGGCAGTATAAAAACAATTTCTTTTAAAGCATATTTCATTTTAAACCGCCCCTTAAAGTTTATATTCCTCTGTATGTAAGCTCCTCAGGAAGATAAATGAGTGCTGCCTTTATAACTTCGGTGTAAAAATCACCATCATTATAGGTTACACTGTATCCGTCATTACTTTCGGATAAAACTCCCAACCTGTCATTTTTAAGCTTATCACACACAGCACAAACTGCCATTTTTACTTCTTCACCGTATTCGTCTATGTTTCCGAATGTAATACGGTCAATTAAATATTCTGCCTTAAGCTCAAGTGCATTAAATTCTTCGGCATCATTTAAAAGGCTTCCCAGATAGCAGTCTGTATAAAATTCAAAATCGACTTTCATTAGCCTAACACTCTCACTGCAAGTTCAGGATACATTGTTTTATAACCGTATAATACATCCATAGAAAGGGTTTCTTTTTTGTATTTCATATCATAGCCCTTAACAACACGGAGTGTAATACCGTTATAGCTTGTTACATAGCTTTCAACACCTGATGGGGCTGATAATGGTCTTGTAACAAATGCAAACGCCATAGGATTAAATGCAAGGTTTGCAGTGTGGGAAGCTACAACTGTAACCGCAGTTTTGTCTTTAAGTTCAGGAAGTGCAGGGTAAACTTCAACATCTGAAATTGCATTTGAAACTGCTTCCGCAGAGTCTTTTGTAACTGTGTAACATTTACCATCAATTTTTAACAAGTCGCCTTTTACAAATTTGCCTGTAAGTGTTGTAGCAGTAAGACTTAATTTGGTTGCTCCATCCAAAACTGCACCGTTTACCTTAACTGCGCTTGAAGCGCTAATACCTGATGTGTGGTTTTTAACTGCCTGAGACATATAGTTGTCAAGACCGAAAATTTTACCGATAGAACCCTCTCTTAAAGCGTCTGTTGAACCGCTCTTTTCAGCGTTTACAATAGCATCGACAGTTGTGAATTTAGCATCAGCTTCAGTATCCCAAACTGCATATCTTGGTGAAACAGGAACTTTTTCTTCGTTTAATGCTTTTCTTACATTCGCGATATCTGTTAATGTTGAAGGTGTAGTTCCCTCGGTACCGCAGAAGTTTGCAATATCTTTGTAAAGCTCCAAACCGTCCGCATTAATTTTCTGTGCAAGTGCAGCAGCTGCAGGTTCTATGAAAATTCTGTTTAAATCATCAATAGATGTTGCAGATTCAAGTGCAGAAAATTCAACATCAACTGTTGCTAAACGGTCAAGTGTTACTTCAACTGATGATTCTTCAATGTTCTGAGGTTCTGTACCTAATGCTTCATCAAAGTTTTCAGCATTTAAAATAACAGGCTTTCTTACCTGAATTTTATCGCCTTTTCCTGATACAAAATCTTCTGAAAAATCCTTGTGCACAAGATTTGGGAAAACAA
>JAZSNJ010000083.1:0-1868 GCA_045536355.1 Clostridia bacterium
GGGAGCTTTTGCACATATTGCTGCAGGTAAAATATTTGAAAAAGGGGAGTTAGTTCCTTATTCTGATTTTGCATCTGCTTACAATGCAGTAGTAAAAGGCGAGTGCGATCTTGCAGTTTTGCCTGTTGAAAATAGCTTTGCAGGTGAAGTAGGCGCAGTTATTGATCTCATCTTTAGCGGAAGCTTGTATGTAAATGGTATGTATAATTTGGAAGTAAATCAGAATCTGGTTGCTGTAAAAGGAGCTAAAAAGTCTGATATAAAAACAGTTATAAGCCATTCTCAGGCAATAAATCAATGTATGGAGTACATAAAAGAAAACTCTTTTTCGGTTATAGAGGCTAAAAACACAGCACTTGCAGCAAAGATGGTATCAAAAGAGAACGATATTACAAAGGCGGCTATTGCAAGTGTAGAAACTGCAAAACTCTACGGACTTGAAATTTTAGAGAAAAATATAAACCAAAGCAATGTAAATACAACTAAGTTTGCAGTTTTGTCAAAAGTTAAGCTTAAAAGAGAAGAAAATAAAAATTCAGTAATAATGTTTACGGTTTTAAATGAGGCAGGAGCTTTGGCAAAAGCAATTAACATAATCGGTAAACATAAGTTTAATATGACAGCTTTAAGAAGTAGGCCACTAAAGGACCACCCATGGCAGTATTATTTTTACACTGAAATTGACGGTGATACAGAAACCAAAGAAGGTAAAAAGATGTTAAAAGAGCTTACAAGCTGTTGTGATATGTTAAAGGTAGCCGGAACATTTTCGGCAAATGAAAACTTATAAGGAGAGAAAAAAGTGGTACTTAATGTAAACCTTTTAAATAATTCTTATGACATTGTAATAGAAAAAGGCATACTACAAAAAGCGGGGGACGAACTTGATTTAAACCGAAAGGTTTTAATAGTAACTGACTCTTTGGTGCCTGATATCTATGCAAAAACTGTTGCATCCTTTTGTAAAACACCTGTTATAAAAACAGTAAAATCCGGTGAGGAAAGCAAAAGCATTTTAAGTTTTGAAGAACTTTTAAAAACAATGCTGGAAAACGGTTTTTCAAGACATGATGCAGTTGTGGCAGTAGGTGGCGGAGTTGTTGGTGATTTGGCAGGATTTAGTGCATCGTGCTATATGAGAGGTATTGACTTTTATAATATTCCAACCACACTTTTGTCGCAGGTTGATTCTTCAATAGGCGGTAAAACTGCAGTAAATTTAGAAAATGTAAAAAACATTGTGGGCACATTTTATCAGCCAAAAAAAGTTTTGATTGACCCTGATGTTTTACAAACTCTTCCCAAAAGACATTTATCAAACGGTTTGGCAGAAGCCATAAAAATGGCACTTACTTGCGATAAAGAGTTGTTTGAGCTTTTGGAAACCAAAGACATATACGAAAATTTAGAAACCATAATAGAAAAATCGTTAAATATAAAAAGAAACATAGTACAGCAAGATGAAAAAGAACAAAACTTAAGAAAAGTTTTAAATTTCGGTCATACCTTAGGGCACGGAATAGAAGCTGTTTATAATCTTTATCACGGAGAGTGTGTTGCACTCGGTATGCTTCCAATGTGCACTAAAGATGTAAGAGAAAGGCTTATAAAGGTGTTAAAAAAAGCAGACCTTCCTGTAACTTATAAAATTGATAAAGATAAAGTGCTAGAGGTTGCCAGATACGATAAAAAAGCAGATAGCGGTATGGTTGACGCAGTGTTTGTGGGAAATACAGGAACTTTTGACATAAGAAAAACAAGCTATGAACAATTAAAGTCTTTATTAAGTGAGGTGTTTTAATAAATGAAAAATACATTTGGTAATAGTATAAGCGTAACATTGTTTGGTGAAAGCCACGGCGAAATGA
>JAZSNJ010000018.1:0-3696 GCA_045536355.1 Clostridia bacterium
CAAGAGACGGTAAAGGTATTTTAACCGATGTAGGTACTGAAGAACTTGCACACATGGAGATTGTAGGTTCTATGGTAAAACAGCTTTTAAAAGGCGCAAGTGAAGAGCAGATTTACAAAGACTACGGTCCTGCCTATGTTGACCACGGTTTAGGCGTTTATCCTATGAGTGCTGCCGGTGTTCCATTTACTGCAGCATCACTTCAAGTAAAAGGCGACCCTATCACCGACATGACAGAAAACCTTGCGGCAGAGCAAAAAGCTCGTTCGACTTATGAGTATCTTTTAGACTTTGCAACCGACCCTGATGTTATTCAGCCATTGCGTTTTTTACGCGAAAGGGAAATTGTGCACTTCCAGAGGTTTGGCGAAGTTTTGGATAACTTAAATGAACTCAAATGTAAGAAAAAGTATTATTAATAAATTCCCCCACCGTTTTAAGCGGTGGGGATATTTATTAAAAGTCTACTTCATCAGGATTTGAGCCTGAGCCTCCTGAAAATGGTAAGTCGTTTATTGTTTTCATATCTTCATCAGAAATTACGAAATCAAAAACTTTTGTATTTTCTTCTATTCTTGATGCTGTTACCGATTTTGGAAGCGGAACCGCACCGTGTTGTAAACTCCAGCGAATTAAAAGCTGTGCTGTGGACTTATTATATTTCTTTGCAATTTCTACTACTTTTTCGTTATTTAAAAGGTCACCACAGCCTAACGGGCTCCATGCCTCAACAACTATATTATTTTGTTTGCAGTAATCAAAAATTTCTTTTTGCATAAAACCGGGGTGAAACTCAATTTGGTTAACCATTGGCTTAATTTTTGTTTCCATTAAAGGTTTTATGTGGTGTACCATAAAGTTTGATACGCCGATTGCTTTTATTTTCCCCTCTTCATAAAGTTCTGTTAGGGCTTTCCAGGTTGAAAGATTTAATTCTTCATAATTTTCAAACTGGTTTTTAACTGCAGGCCAATGAATAAGATATAAGTCCAGGTAATCAAGCTGAAGGTCAGAAAGTGTTTTATAAAAGGCTTTTTTTGTTTTGTCATATCCTCTGTCTGCGTTCCATACTTTACTTGTTACAAACAATTCTTTTCTGTCAATTCCTGACTCTTTAATCGCTTTTCCTACGCTTTCTTCATTGCCATAGATTGCAGCAGTGTCTATATGGCGATATCCTGCTTTAATCGCGTTTTTAACAGATTCTACCGCAACTTCGCCGTCAGGTGTTTGCCATGTTCCAAAACCTACGCACGGAATTTCATATCCATTAGAAAGTTTCATCGTATCGGTTAATTTGTTCATACTTTACTCCTTTACTACCTTACATAATTTTATATCATAATATTCTAAAAGTTTTACCGCATCACCATTTATTACTTCACCTGACATAATTACAGGCACAGCAGGTGGACATGAAACATTAAGTTCTGCCATAATTCTTCCTTCAGCCTCTTTAATCGAAACCCTCTCTGTTTGTTTATACAAAACATCTTTTGGTGCCATAGCTGTTTTTAATGGTGTTAAAAGAGGTGGCAAAGTTAATATCGGTTCTCTAAATTTCACATTCATTAATACTTTTTCCAAAACCTTAAGCTCGTTATCTTTAACTTCAGGTGTGAACATTAAAACTAAAAAGTCAGGATCATAAAATTCAGATATAATATTGTTTTCTTTTAAAATTTCATTAAGTTCTGTTCCAAGATACCCTATGTTTTTTGTTTTAATAGCCCATTTTAATGGTTCATCACCAATGAATTCATATCCTTTATCCGTAAGTTTTTGTTTGATTTTATTTGTTTTTTCAATAAACAATGCAAGTTTTTCTTTATAGCCATTAAAAATATATTTATTTACCATATCCAAAGACTGTAGCACTAAATATGAAGGGCTGGTTGATGCAAAAAGCGACATAGCATCAATTGCTTTTTCCTTAAAAATTTCGGGTGCTTGTTTGGATATATGTAAGTACGCCGCCCCCGTTAAAGCAGGGAGTGTTTTATGTGCAGAATCGCATACAAGGTCTGCTCCAAGGTCTACAGGATGCTGTGATTTTTCCAAAAATTTAAGATATGCACCGTGAGCATTATCGACAATGAGCAAACAAGAAGTTCCTTTAAGCACATCTTTAACTTTTTTTATATCAATCATATTCCCGAGATAATCAGGACTTGTTACATAAACTGCAGTTGGATGAAAATCTACAACTTCTTTTTTCAGTTCTTCCAAATTGAGTTTTGGTAAGGAAATATAATTTGTAAAGCTTAGATATTTAACTTCAACATCTAAAAGAGCACAGGCACTTACAAATGTTTTATGCACATTACGAAAGGCCAGAATTTTCGGCTTTTCGCCATTGTTCAATGCATAAAGTTTTGTCAAATAAACCATTGCTCTTATTGAGTCTGACGAGCCTGATGCAGAATACAGAGTTTTATAAGAGCCGAAAAGTGATGTTGCATTCTCCATACTTTTCGAAATTATTCCGTTTGGTGTATGCAAGACATCTGCCCCGTCAATTTCGGTTATATCAAAACTTTCAGCACCTAATATATCTTTGCCTTTGTGTCCCGGCATATGTAATCTTATAGATTTTGATTTTGCATAACTCTTTACAAAATCAACAATAGGTGTATCTATCATTATTCATCTCCAAGCATTTTGTAAGCTTCAACCATAATGGCACATTCCATTCTTTTTTTAAAAAGCTCACAACCGTACTTATAAACACCTTTTACCGAACCGGTTGCGTGGTATGCATTTGCAGCACAGCCACCTGAACAGTAAAGCTTTGCCCAACAATCTTTGCAGTCAGGCCTTGCATATACATTACAGGACAAAAATTCCTGCTGTATTTTTTCGTTTCGTACTCCGTCCCAGATATTACCTAAGCAGAATTTTTCATCGCCTACGAACTGGTGGCACGGATAAAGGTCTCCCCACGGGGTAACAGCCATATACTCTGTTCCTGAACCACAGCCTGAAATTCTTTTATAAATACAAGGGCCTCCCGACAAATCAATCATATAGTGGTAAAAAGTAAATGGGTTTCCCTGTTTTTCTCTTTCTATCATAAGTTTTGCCAAATCTTCATACTGGGATAAAACTATTGGCAAATCTTTTTCTGTAAGTTCTGAAGCATCCCCTTTTTGACACACAACAGGCTCCATACTAAGCTCAGTAAAACCTAAATCAAGCATAACTTTAATATCTTCCAAAAAGTCAGGATTGTGATGGGTGAAAGTTCCCCTTATGTAATAGTCCCTACCGCCACGCTCTTTGACAAGTTTTTGGAATTTAGGGACTATTTTCTCCCAGCTTCCCTTGCCGTTATAGTCAACCCTGAAACGGTCATGCACACTTTGTCTTCCGTCAAGGCTTAAAACAACATTGCTCATTTCACGGTTTGCGAAATCAATTACATCGTCATCTATTAACATACCATTTGTGGTAAGTGTAAATCTGAAATTTTTGTTTTTTTCTTTTTCAATACTTCTTGCATACTTAACAAGCTGTTTTACTACTTCAAAATTCATGAGTGGTTCGCCACCGAAAAAGTCAACCTCAAGATTTTTTCGACTGCCTGAATTTTCTACAAGAAAATCAAGTGCTCTTTTGCCTGTTTCAAAACTCATAACAGCTCTTTCACCGTTATATTTACCCTGACTTGCAAAGCAATACTCACAGTTTAAATTA
>JAZSNJ010000130.1:0-9062 GCA_045536355.1 Clostridia bacterium
AATATTTGATTAAGGAGGAAAATCAATGAAAAAAATTACTTTAATATTACTGATGATAACTTTGCTCATGGTTGCAGGATGCAGGGATGATAACCAAAGGAACATTCATCTTCCCGAAGCGGAGAATGATAAGATATACACGACAGTTGGTGGCAACGAGGAAAAAGAAAAAACAGAATTTTATCTTGCTTCAAAAAACACAATTATTGAATTAAATACAGATATATCAAAATTACAGATGCAACCGACAAGCGTTGAACAGGGTTCGGGTGATGGCTTTAGATGGACTAACAATAAGTATGAAGATATTGAAATTAAAGCATTGATTTCAGATGACAACAAAAGTATGATTAACAAAATATCCACCGAATCTACTGCTTATCAAACATCTAGAGGGATTAAAGTTGGAGATAGTGTGGTAAAGTTGAAAGATATGTATAAGGAAAATTTGATATATTCCGAATCAGTCGAAAGGAAATACTATATGTATGATCCTGATAACGATATTGGGTTTAATAGAATATATTTTTATTGCACAAATGATACTATAACAAGAATAGTAATTGAAAATGGGATTGATGGTTAAAATGGTTGTCTAGTTAGAGAACATTTATTTGTGTCAAGTCCATACAATTTAAAAGATTAGTTTGCCGATTTTGATATTTACATATATTATAATATTTACAACAAGCCTTGCGATGCAAGTCTTTGCGGCTTTGCCACTAATGTGCTTAGCACATTTTGCAATATTGACGGCTGCGTAAAAATGCCCTTGCAAGCAAGCATTTTTACTTATTGTAGCGGGAGCGAGAAAATTCAGTATTCTCGCGGGTTCTAAAGAATTTTGTTCAGAGAAAATCAGTGAAAAATTAAAGGGGAAATAGTAGGTCCTAATACGAGCTTGCGAGTATCAAGGTTCTCCGATATATAGAAATCTTTGATTTCGTTATATTTCGTGATGGTTCTTATTATTCACTGTTCTCCGGTCTTGACAAAAGTCGAATTGTGTCGAAAAGAGTGACATATACTATCACTAAAATGGGTTGACATTTAGATTATACAATTTTTATTAACAATAAATATAAAATATATAAATTTAAAAAGAACCTTAAGTTTTAGGTTCTTTTTTTATTGAATTTTATATAAAAGTAATGTGAAAAATCTTTGAAAATGCTTGTAAAATATAGAATAATTTGGTATAATAAACTGATGTATTATATTTTAGGGAGAATGTAGTGTGATTAAGAACAAAATTTTTTCACTTTTAATAAGCTTAATATTTGTTTTGGCATTGATAATTGCAGGAAATTTTATTCCTGTTTTAAAATTTTTGTCATTTATAGCGTTGTTTTTAATTACATTGATATTAACCTTTAAAACTGGCAAATATCAGGGGTTGATTTTAACTGTTTTATCTGCTTTATTTTCTTTTATAAGCGAGGGACAAAACACTATATATTCTTTAGCTTACCTTGTTACAGGCACTACAGCAGTTGTTATATCAGAGCTTTTTAAAAAGGAAAACACATTTATAACAAGTATAATTTCTGTTGCAGGTGTGTTTGGAGCATATTTACTGGCTTTATTTATTAATGAAAGTGTTGCATTAGGTCAAAATGCTTATACATTTTATGTAAATGGATTTATAGCAGAATATAAAGATGTAATTACCGATGCGATAAAGATGTCAGAATACGGTGAATATTCAGCGGTTATTGCTGAGTATGTAGAATCATTTATGCAAATGGTTTCATATCTTACGCCTTCGGTTATAATAATTGCTTTGGCAGTTTTAGCATTCTTTATAATTTATTTATCGTATGGAGTGTTAAAACTCTTCAAATGTAACACATTAACCATTCCTTGTTTTTCAAGATTTAAGGTTGATACAATAACATCACTTTGCTTTTTTATATCGTTGATTGCAATTGTGTTTGTTAAAAATGAACTTTTAAGCATTGTTTTTATGAATATATACACAATTATTGAGTATCTGCTTTTAATATGTGCATTATCACTTATTGACTATGCTTTGAAAAACAAAAGAATAGTTTTGCCGCTTAGAATACTTATTTTAGCAGTTATACTTTCGCTTTCAAGCATTCCTTTTATTTCACTTATATTAATGGTAATTGCTATTACAGATGCAAGAAGAGATTTCAGAAATCTTACAGGAAAGCGTAAAATTTTTACAATAATTAACGGTAAGCCCACAATTCTTACCAAAGACCAGTTTGATGAAATGATTAAAAAGAGTAAAGAACAAAAAGAAGAAACAGAAGAAAAAGATGACAACGAAGAGTAACAATAACAGCTTTATTATCGGTATATCCGACAGAAAGGCCTTGTGATTAATATGAAAAACAGAAGTGCTGACAATTTTATAGTTTTGGTAGTATCACTTGCGGTTATGCTGGCTTTCAGCGTAATAACAATATACTATAATGTTTATCTTGCAATTATTGAGCTTGTATTCGTTTGTTTGTTTACAGCGGTGCTTTTGTACACCATTAACAAAAAGCACGGCAACATTTCGAGCTATTTAGAAGATATTACATTCCATGTTGATAACGCAACCAAAGAAAGCTTGGTGTACGCACCTATGCCGGTTATTATCATTAAAAACACCGGGAAAATTCTTTGGTATAACGGAGAGTTCGATAAGCTTTTGGGCGATGAAGATTGCTTTGATCAAAACATTGGCGATGTAATAAAAGAACTTGATGTAGATAAATTGTTTGAGTCATCAACCTTAAACTTTGAAACAAAGATTTTTGAAAAGCAATATAAAATAATGGGAAACACCTTAAAGGTTTTAAAAAAGGATACTGATACAACACTTGCAGTTTTGTATATGTTTGATATTGATTACTATTACGGTTACAAAGTCAGGTATGAAGAGGACATGCCCGTTACTGCAGTTTTATGTATTGACAACTATGATGATGTATTAAATAACACTCCTGAAACTTTCAGAAGTCTTATTATTGCTGAAATTGAAAACAAAATATATACATGGAGCGCTTTTATGGAATGTATCATCAAAAAGATTGAGCGCGACAAGTATATGCTTATATTTGAGAAAAAGCATTTACCAAAACTTATTGAAGATAAGTTCTCAATTTTAGATATGGTAAAAGAAATTAAGTGTGGAAACAAGTTTTCTGCGACCTTAAGTATTGGTATCGGTGTAAAAGAAGGATCGTATCATTCGATTGACGATTATGCAAATTCTGCTGTAACATTAGCACTTGGACGAGGCGGAGACCAGGTTGTAGTTAAAAGCTTTGACAATGTTGCTTATTATGGTGGCAAGTCAAGAGAACATGAAAAAACCACCAAAGTTAAAGCAAGGGTTACAACATCTGCCATTAAAGAACTTTTTGAACATGCATCAAATGTTATGGTGGTGGGACATAAATTTCCCGATATAGATTGTATCGGTGCAGCTATAGGTGTTTGTGCACTCGCAAAAAGTTCAGGCAAAAAAGCAAATTTTGTGTATGACAATACCTCTCAACAGATAAATCAGATTTTAAATAATATTAAAAATGATATTGACTATGAAAATGTTGCGGTAACAAAGCAGGAAGCATATAACCTTATTAAGCCGGATACATTGGTGATAGTTGTTGATACTCATCGTCCAAGCTATGTGGATATGCCTGAACTTGTTACAGACAAGCATAATATAGTGTTAATTGACCATCACAGAAGGTCGGCAGACTTTATTGATAATGCAGGTCTTGTATATCATGAGCCTTATGCATCTTCTACCTGTGAAATGATAGCAGAACTTTTGCAGTATGTAGGTGATGATCTTAAATTATCATCTTCCGAAGCTGAAGCAATATATGCAGGTATGGTTTTGGATACCAAGCAATTTTCACAAAAAGCAGGAATAAGAACATTTGAAGCGGCAGCCTTTTTAAAGAGATTTGGTGTTGATGTAAATAAAGTAAAATCATACTTTAAAAATGGATTTGACAATTTTGTTAAAATTGCTCAGATTGTATCTTCGGCCGAAATTTATAAAGACACTATTGCTATTTCAATTTCACCTGATGAAATCATTACCGACAGGACAATAGCTCCTCAAGCGGCTGATGAACTTTTAAATGTTTCAGAAATTGAGGCGTCCTTTGTTTTAAGTAATATTGATGATGAAATTTCAGTCAGTGGACGCTCCAACGGAAACATAAATGTTCAGGTGATTATGGAAAAATTGGGTGGCGGTGGCCACATCAACAATGCAGGTGTGCAGATTGCAGACAGTACTTATGAAGATGTATTAAACAGTCTTAAACTTGCAATAGATGAATATTTAAATGAACTTATTACCGAATAGAAAGGATTGATAAAAAGTGAAGGTTATATTATTACAGGATGTTAAGGGGCAGGGTAAAAAAGGTGCTGTATTAGAAGTCAGCGATGGTTACGCGAGAAACTTTCTACTTCCTAAAAAACTGGCAACAGAAGCAACAGCATCGGCTGTTAATGATTTAAAAGGTAAAAACGAAGCTTTTGCATATAAAAAAGAAACTGAATTAAGCGAAGCAAAACAAATGCAGGAAAAGCTTAAGGATTTGACGGTTATAATTACTGCTAAAGCAGGTTCTAACGGAAAGCTGTTTGGTTCTGTAACAAACAAAGATGTTGCAGAAAATCTTTTAAATCAGCATCACATCAAAATTGACAAAAGAAGATTTGAAATGGATGATATTAAAACAGTTGGCTCTACCACAGTTAACATAAGACTTTACCCCGATGTTGTGGGACAACTGAAAGTTGAAATTAAAGAAGGGTAACAGGGTGAATACCTATGGAAGAATATTTAGGCGCTAAAGTGCCACCGTATAGCTTAGAAGCAGAACAGTCTGTTATAGGCTCAATGCTTATAGATTTTGAAGCTGTTGCGTTGGCGTTTGAGAGTTTAACTGAAGATGATTTTTATCGTCAGGAAAACAGAGAAATTTTTTCTGCGATGGAATATCTGTTTAACAAAAATCAACCGATTGATGTCGTAACTGTTTGTGATATCTTAAAACAAAAAGGAATTTTAGACGCTATAGGTTCAAATGAATTTGTTGTTAATATGGCCATGAGTGTACCCACAACAGCAAATGTAAAATATTATATTAAGATTATTAAAGATAAAGCACTTTTAAGACAGCTTATAGACGCATCAAGCCAGATTACAAAATTAAGTTATGATGCATCTGAACCTGCTGACGATATAGCCGAAGTGGCGGAAAAGCTTGTGTTTGATGTTTTAAACGGTAAAATGACCAAAGGCTTTTCACAAGTAGGCGATGTAGCAGAACAGAATTTTAAAAGGCTTGAAGAACTTGGCGCAATGAACACCAAAATTACAGGTATTGAGACAGGATTTTCACATCTTGATTATATTTTGTCAGGTCTTCAGAAATCAACTCTTAATATTTTAGCAGCAAGACCTGGTATAGGTAAAACAAGTTTTGCCTTAAATATCGCAAAAAATGTTGCAATTAAAAACAAAATTCCTGTTGCGGTATTTTCTCTTGAAATGTCAGCCGAAGAAATAACAAACAGAATTATTTCTTCTCACAGTTTGGTTGACAGTTCAAAATTAAAAACAGGTAAGCTTGATGTGGAAGACTGGGTAAGAATGTCAAACTCTATGAGTGCTATGGCAGGTGCTCCACTTTACATTGATGATACTGCCGCAATAACAGTTACCGAAATAAGGTCAAAATGCAGAAGACTTAAACTCGAAAAAGGTTTAGGACTTGTAATTGTCGATTACTTACAGCTTATGCAAACAAAGGGAAGAATTGAAAACAGACAGCAACAGGTATCCGAAATGTCAAGAGCACTTAAAATTCTTGCAAAAGAACTGGAAGTGCCGATTATCACATTAAGTCAGCTTTCCCGTTCTATAGAGTCAAGAACAGATAAAACACCTGTTTTGTCTGACTTAAGAGAATCCGGTGCAATTGAGCAAGATGCCGATGTCGTAATGTTTTTACATAAGCCTGAAAGCGAAAATGACCAGGAAAGCTCTGCACAAATGGCTGAACTTATTATCGCAAAACACAGAAGCGGTGCTACAGGCAGAGTAAAACTTATGTGGCAACCAAATTATACAACATTTATGAGTGTTGACAATACATTCGAGTAAGAAAATAGAAAGGAACTTATATTATGTTGGAAATTGTTAAAAATACAATTAGCCAAAATAATATGCTGGGCGCAAATGACAAAGTTTTGGTCGCTCTTTCGGGCGGATGTGATTCTATTTGTCTTTCACTTGTGTTAATGGAGCTTGGTTATAATATTGCTGTAGCTCATGTTAATCATTCTATAAGGCAAACAGCTTCAAGAGATGAAAACTTTGTTATGGAGTTTGCCTCAAGATATAACATTCCTTATCATATAACTAAAATTAATATTCCTGAAATTGCAAAACAAACTAAAACAAGTGAAGAAACTGCAGGAAGAACAGCAAGATATGAATTTTTTGAAAAAATATGTGATGAATACGGGTATACAAAAATTGCTGTAGCACATAACTTAAATGATGTGTGCGAAACATTTTTAATGAATGTTTTGCGTGGTAGCGGTATAAAAGGCCTTTGTTCCATTCCCAAAGTAAGGGGAAGAGTTATAAGGCCTCTTATAAATGTTTCAAGACAGATGTTGGAACAGTATGTTCATTCTAAAGGCGAAGAATATGTAGAAGATGAAACAAATATGCTCACAGAATATACAAGAAATAAAATAAGGCACAATGTTATGCCGCGTCTTTATGAAATTAATCCTTCGTTTATGAAAAATATGTTAAGAACAGTTGAGATACTTACCGAATACAGTGAGTATATAACAAACAATGCACAAAATGTTGTTGAAAAGAAAAAAGGCATATCTGTTATTGATAAATCAAGGTTTATGTTGCTTGAAAAATCATTAAAGCAAGAAGCTTTGATGATTGCTTATGAAAATGCCGCAGGAACTAACAAGGATTTCGAAAAAAAGCATATAGATTATATTATTGAAACTGTAAAAAATAAAGAGCATGGGAATATAATAGATTTGTGCTTTAATGTATCATGTAACCTTAAATATGGGAAAATATATTTTGAAAAAAGGGCATCATTTGTTGATTATGAGTATATTTTATCTGTACCCGGTGAGTTGATAATTCCCGAAGCAAACATTAAATTTTTGGCTAAACTCATTACAAAGAGTGAAATTGATTATAACAAAAAAAATTGCGAATACTTTGATTACGACAAAATCAGAGCACCTGTTAAAGTAAGAAACAGAAAAACAGGGGATAAGATGGTACCTTTTGGTATGAGTGCGTATAAAAAGGTTAAAGATATTCTTATAAATCATAAGATAACGGTAGATAAACGCAACACCTTGCCGGTTTTTGAAGCAGATGAGCTTTTCTGGATATATGGTGTAAAAAGGTCTGAAAAATACAAAATTGACAAATCATCAACCAATATACTTTTAATTGAAGGGGAAAAATTACAAAATGATAAATGATATTAAAACAGTAGTACTTACTGAAGAAGAAATCAAAGTAATTGTAAAAGGTATAGGTGAAAAAATCACTGAAGACTATAAGGGAAAAGAACTTGTTGTGGTTGTTATTTTAAAAGGTGCAATGGTTTTTGCATCTGTCCTTATAAGAGAGATTGATCTCCCACTTACAATAGATTGTATGGTGGTTTCAAGCTATGGCAAGGGAACAGAAACATCAGGTGTTGTAAAAATAATAAAAGACTTAAACACTTCAATAACTGGTAAACATGTTCTTATTATAGAAGATATTTTAGATACAGGCGTGACACTTTCAAATCTTATCGAGCTTTTAAACACAAGACAGCCCGAGAGCATTGCACTTTGTGCTATGCTTGATAAACCCGAAAGAAGACTTTGTAATGTCAAACTAAAATATAAAGGTTTATCTATTCCTGACGAATTTATAGTAGGATACGGTCTTGACTATGATGAAAAATACAGAAATTTACCATATATTGGTGTTTTGAAAGAAGAAATATACAAATAATTAGTTTTAGTATTCAGGGAGGTGCTTGACTTGAAGAATAATTTAAAGAGTATAATATTTTATATTACACTCTTTGCAGTAATACTTGCCGTGGCATCATTTATGTATCAGGGGCCGGTAAAAGAAACAAAAGTATATTCTGACTTGGTGAAAGAAATTCAATCAGGCGGAATTAAAGAACTTGTTGTTGACGAAACTTCCGCCAGTGCAATAAGGCTTGACAATACAACATTTTCAGTTTCCATTCCATCGGTTGAAATTTTATATAAAGATGTAGGGGACTCTTTAAAAAGACAAATTGATGCAGGAACCTTAAAACTTACAATCCCCGAAAAGGTTGAGTCTCCGTGGTGGCTCAGTATTTTACCGGGAGCAATCCTTTTAATAATATTTATTATATTCTGGATGACCATGCTTGGCGGTAAAGACGGTGGCGGCAGAGGCGCTATGTCTTTTGGCAAGAGCCGTGCCAAAATTGCAACAGCTGATTCAAAAAGAGTAAAGTTTGAAGATGTTGCAGGTGAAGACGAAGAAAAAGAAGAGCTTATGGAAGTGGTGAACTTCTTAAAAGATCCTGATAAGTTCCAGAAAATGGGCGCGAGAATTCCTAAAGGTGTGTTGCTTGTTGGTCCTCCGGGAACAGGTAAAACACTTCTTGCAAAAGCAGTTGCAGGTGAAGCAAGAGTACCGTTTTTCTCCATAAGTGGTTCTGACTTTGTCGAAATGTTTGTAGGTGTCGGTGCATCAAGGGTAAGAGATTTATTTGAACAGGCAAAGAAAAATTCACCTTGTATAGTGTTTATAGATGAAATTGACGCTGTAGGCAGAAAAAGAGGTGCAGGTCTCGGTGGCGGACACGATGAAAGAGAACAAACCTTAAATCAGCTTTTAGTAGAGATGGACGGCTTTGGCATATTTGAAGGCATCATAATTATAGCTGCAACCAACAGACCTGACATTTTAGACCCGGCGCTTTTAAGACCGGGCAGATTTGACAAGTCGG
>JAZSNJ010000031.1:0-6948 GCA_045536355.1 Clostridia bacterium
CATATTAAATGTTGTTATAGGTGATGGAGACGGAAACTTTAGACCCGAAGATGACATTTTAACACAAGAGGCTGTTAAGATGTGTGTAAAGGCTTTAGGATATCAGGATAATTACATAAACGCTTTTGGCGGATATCCAAACGGATATATGGTAATTGCCTCTACCCAAGGTGTTACTAAAGGATTAAATCTTAAAACCGATGAATATCTTACTAAGAAAGATGCTGTTGTTCTTTGTTACAATATGCTAAAAGCTCCTATGATGGTTGCAACAGGTTATGATGCTCAAAGCAATGCTACACAATATGCTATTGACCAAAATTCTACATTAGGTAAACAGTTAGGATATATCGCAGAATAAAAAATGAATACAAAAAGGACCGTAAAAAACCATTGTTTTTTACCGTCCTTATGTGTTTCTGGACTTTTTTTACATTCCCTTTTAGCAAATGTAATCTTCGGGTCTGTCTGCTTTTGCTCCGAATTTATGCAAAATAGCATCTACAATTCTTTTTGAGGCGTTGCCATCACCATAAGGGTTTGCGGCACGGGCCATTTTATTATATTCTTCTTTATTATCCAAAAGCTCTTTTGCAAGTGAAATTATAACATTTTTATCAACACCTGCAATTTTAACTGTTCCTGCTTCTACTGCCTCAGGTCTTTCTGTTTCTGTTCTTAAAACCAAAACAGGTTTGCCAAGTGCCGGTGCTTCTTCCTGAAGTCCGCCCGAATCTGTCATTACCATATAACATCTATTCATAGCGTTATGAAGTTCTTCTACATCTAATGGCTCAATCAAATGAACATTTTTAAGACCGCTTAAAGTGCTGTTTGCAACTTCTCTTACAGCAGGGTTTAAGTGAACAGGATATACAATTTCAACATCTTCATAACAAAGCGCTATTTCTTTTAAAGCATCACAGATGTTTTGAAGGGGTGCACCCAAATTCTCTCTTCTGTGAGCAGTTACCAAAATAACTCTTTTATTTTCAAAATCAAGATTTTTTAATGTTTCATCAAAGAATTTATAATCTTCTCTTACTGTTGTTTTAAGGGCGTCAATTACAGTATTTCCTGTTATATAGATTAAGTTTTCATCTGTGCTTTCTTTTAAGAGATTATTTTTATTTTTAACCGTTGGTGAAAAATGCATATCTGTCATTTGCCCTGTTAATTTTCTGTTCATTTCTTCAGGGAATGGTGAATATTTATCATAGGTACGAAGTCCTGCTTCAACATGGCCTACTGCAATCTGATTATAAAATGCAGCGAGTGCTCCTACAAATGTGGTTGATGTATCACCGTGAACTAAAACAATGTCAGGACGGTCATTTTTCATAATCTCGTCAAGTCCCGATAAAGCATTTGTTACAATGCTTACTAAAGTCTGTCTGTCTTTCATAATGTTTAAGTCATAATCGGGAGTAATATCAAAAAGCTTTAAAACCTGGTCAAGCATCTGGCGGTGCTGAGCAGTAACTGTTACTATTGATTTAATGCCTTCGGTTTTTTCAAGCTCTTTTACAAGTGGCGCCATTTTGATTGCTTCAGGTCTTGTACCGAAGATTGTCATAACCTTAATCATTATTATCTTCCCTTTCTTCTTCTGTATTTTCACTGCTTTGTCCCGATAAGAATTTAACACTTGCTGTAATTACAATAATTGCAACAAATAAAAGAGCGAGTGCTCTGTATATGCCAAAGCCAGTTAATATTATTGCAGATAATCCCAAAAGCCCTGAAATGGCATATAAAATCAAAACTGCCTGTTTTTGTGAAAATCCCATATCAATTAACTTATGATGTATGTGCCCTCTGTCAGGCGACATAATCGGCTTTTTGTTTTTAATTCTGCGAAGTATTGCAACCGATGTATCGAAAATAGGAAGTGCCATAATTAAAAGCGGAACAGCAAACGAGATTACCGCATAACCTTTAAATACGCCTTCTATTGAAATACACGCAAGCATAAATCCTAAAAATGTGGAGCCAGAATCGCCCATAAATATTTTTGCAGGGTTAAAGTTATATGGCAAAAAGCCGATACAAGCACCTGCCAAGCAACAGGTAAACACTGCTGTGTTAAATTCACTTACCATAAGCGATATAATTAAAAGGCATATTGATGAAATTGAAGCAACACCTGCGGCTAAACCATCAAGCCCGTCAATTAAATTAACTGCGTTTGTAACTGCCACAATCCACAAAACTGTAACAGGGATTGAAAGATTACCTAAAATCAAATAGCTTTCCGATGAAAAAATGTTAGGATTTGTAAATATTTCTATTTTTACCCCAGAATATGCAACAATTAATGCTGCTATAATCTGAACAACGAGTTTAATTATTGCTTTTATGGGCTTTCTGTCATCTAATACACCTAGAGCAACTATCATTGTTGCACCTAAAAATATACCTAAATATTCAGGTGTTAATACAGAAAAACAAAGCATTGCTACCATAAAGCCTAAATATATTGCAATGCCGCCGAGCCTTGGAATAGGCTTTTTGTGCATTCTTCTTTTATCTTTGGGAACATCTATTGCCCCTACTTTATATGCTGCTTTTTCCGCAAGTGGTGTAGTTGCAAACGCAACTAAAAATGCAACACAAAAAGCAAGTACAAGTCTTATATTTTCAAAACTCAATTTATATCAATCCCTTCCGGACTTATCTTAAAATGTAACCAACCTTATCGTAAACTTTTTCAAGTGTGTCAGATGCAATTTGTTTTGCATAGTCTGCACCTTTATTAAACACTTGTTCCAAATAGTCTTTATTATTCATAAGGTCATTATATTTTGCCTGAATAGGTGTAAGCTCTGAAACCACCGCTTCGCCTACTGCCTTTTTGAAATCTCCGTAGCCTTTGCCATCGAATTCTTTTTCGGTTTCTTCAATAGTTTTACCGGTAACAGAAGAATATATAGAAATTAAATTGCAAACGCCCGGTCTTCCTTCTTCAAATTTTATTGTAGATTCAGAGTCGGTAACAGCTCTTTTAAACTTTTTCATAATAGAATCAGCATCTTCCAAAAGTGCAACAGAACCTTTAGGTTGTGATTTTGACATTTTCTTTTCAGGCTCTGAAAGGTCCATAATTCTTGCGCCTACTTTTGCGATATAACCTTCGGGAACTGTAAACACATCACCGTAAATACCATTAAATCTTTCTGCAATATTTCGGGTGAGTTCTAAGTGCTGCATCTGGTCATGCCCTACAGGCACCAAATCTGCATTATATAAAAGTATATCAGATGCCATTAAAACAGGGTATGTAAAAAGCCCTGCGTTTATATTATCTGCATGTCTTGAAGATTTTTCTTTAAACTGTGTCATTCTCGAAAGCTCACCCATATATGTGTAGCAACCTAAAAGCCATGAAAGCTGTGTATGCTCAGGCACATGCGACTGAATAAACATTGTGCATTTTTCAGGATCTAAACCACACGCAATATACTGAGCTAAAAGTGCATAACAACGATGTCTTAACTCTATGGGGTCCTGACGCACGGTGATTGCGTGTAAATCAACCACAGAAAATATACACTCATATTCTGAAACAAGCTTTGTCCAGTTCTTAAGAGCGCCTAGATAATTTCCTATTGTTATTTCGCCCGATGGCTGTATTCCACTAAAAATTCTTTTTTTGTTCATTTTTATATCTCCAGACATTTTATTGTTGCTTTTATTTTACCACAATTACTTTATTTTTACAATACATTCCTCACAATATTAATGCTATATATGCGATTATACAAGAGTATGCCGCAACCTCTATTAAAGGGCGGTTTATGTATGCAAAAAAGAATGCTCCCAAAGTCCCGATAACCGATGGTATGACACTTCCTGTCGAATAGAAAATGTAAGGAAAAGTCATAGCTCCCAAAACAGCATATGGAACATAATTTAAAAAGCTTTTTATGTATTTTGACTTTATTTTCTTTCTCATTAAGGTAAATGGTATCATTCTTATGAGGTATGTAACAAGCGCCATTGAAACAAGATACATTATAAAATTAGTGTTCATTTTCATCCTCCTTCAAAGGCTTTAAATATGCCATTATTCCTGCGCCCAAAAGTGCACATATTATTACTGAAAAGCCCTGTGATATGCCTTTAAATAATGGAACATAGTAAATAATAACACTTAAAAGTGATGAAATTAAAACTGTAAATAATACTCCTTTATCCTTTTTAGACGGAGGAATAATTATTGCAACAAACATACTGTATATTGCAATTCCCAAAGCTTGACATAAAACTGCGGGAAGAATTTTCCCTGCAAATGCACCTAAAAAAGTACCCAAACTCCAGCCTATATAAGGAAGAGTTATAAGCCCATACATATATTTTGTTGTTAAAGTGTTTAGTTCTGATGCTGAAACTGCAAAAATTTCATCGGTTATACCAAACGAAATAAGTAGCCTGTGTAAAGTATTAAAGCCATTATCTAATTTTTGTGTTAAAGCAAGTCCCATAAGACAGTATCTTATATTAATAACTATCTGAGTTAAAATCATCTCTAAAACCGAGCCCATCCCTGCAATTATCCCTACTCCTGCAAGTTGCCCTGCAGAAGTTAAATTAGTCATGGAAATCAAAACTGCTTCTAAGCCTGAAAGTCCTTGATTTACAGCTGTTATTCCAAAACCAAATGAAACAGAAAGATACCCAAGAGCAATAGGTATTCCCTTTTTAAGCCCATATAAACATGTCATTTAATCAACCCTTACAATTAGATTTAAACCAAAAAAATTATAACACATAACTGTCTTTAAATCAACATAACTTTCCTAAAATAGGTATATTTTCCTTGCATTAGCGGTAAAATTATGGTATACTGACATTAAGGTAGTGTTCGGATTATGTAAAACTCCTTAGAATACTTAATAAATAAGTTTGTGATTGGAACGGATAATACATATCACTTAAATTTTGACGGGGTTTTATATTTTTAAGCTAAATTTTTAATTTAGCTTTGGTTTTTATTGCTTTTTATCTGCCCACGGTAAAAAGTAAAACAGGTTTGTGGGCAGAAAGGATTTTGATTAAGTGGCAAAAAACTCAAAACTTAAAATTATACCTCTTGGTGGTCTTGAAGAAATCGGTAAAAACATCACCGTTTTTGAATATAAAGATGATATCATTATTTTAGATTGCGGTGTGGCATTCCCTGATGATGAAATGTTCGGGATTGACCTTGTTATTCCCGATTTAACATACCTTGTTAAAAATAAGGATAAAATCAGAGGACTTGTGATAACTCACGGTCATGAAGACCATATAGGCGGTATACCATATTTATTAAAAGAAATTAATGTTCCTATTTTCGGCACTAAATTAACTCTTGGTATTTTAGACAAAAAACTTTCAGAACACGGGCTTTCAAAGCAGGTAAAACTTCATAATGTGCGACCCGGGTCGGTTATGACATTAGGCTCTATAAAAGTTGAATTTATAAGAACAAATCACTCTATTGCAGACTCTGTAGCAGTTGCTTTTCACACACCTGTAGGCACTGTTCTTCATACCGGCGACTTTAAGCTTGACACTACACCAATTGATGGTGAAATGATTGACCTTGCGAGGTTTGGCGAACTTGGCAAAAAAGGTCTTTTAGCACTTTTATCCGACTCTACCAATGTCGAGCGTCCGGGTTATTCAATGTCTGAAAGTAAGGTTGGTGAAACCTTTAACGACCTATTTAAAAGCCACCCCAACAAAAGAATTATTGTTGCAACCTTTGCATCTAACATACACCGTGTTCAGCAGATTGTTGACTGCGCTGTTAAAACAAAAAGAAAGGTTGCAATATCAGGAAGAAGTATGGAAAGCGTTGTTCAGGCATCATCAGAGCTTGGATACTTAAAATCTCCAAAAGGTCTTATAATTGATATTTCGGATGTGGACAAATACCCGCCTCATAAAGTGGTTATTATTACAACAGGCAGTCAGGGTGAACCTATGGCAGCACTTTCAAGAATGGCATTTTCTGACCATAAAATGGTTGAAATAGGCAAAGGCGACCTTGTTATTATTTCAGCATCCCCTATCCCGGGAAATGAAAAAATGATTGCCAAAGTAATTGATGAACTCTTTAAAAAAGGTGCTGAAGTTGTATATAAGGCACTCGCTGATGTTCATGTTTCGGGCCACGCCTGTCAGGAAGAATTAAAAATAATTTTATCTGTTACAAAACCAAAATATTTTATTCCTGTTCACGGTGAATACCGTCATCTTATGCAACACGCACAATTAGCTACAAAAATTGGCGTAAAAGAAGAAAATAATTTTATAATGAAAATCGGTCAGGTGTTAGAGCTTGACCAGAATAGCGCAAAAATTACATCTTCTGTTCCATCAGGAAGAGTATTTGTTGATGGTAGCGGTGTAGGCGATGTTGGGAACATTGTAATAAGAGACAGAAAGCATTTGTCAGAAGATGGCTTAATTGTAATAGTTGTTGGAATTGACGGTGCGACTAACCAGATAACAGCAGGTCCTGATGTTATTTCAAGAGGCTTTGTGTATGTAAGAGAATCAGAGCTCTTAATGGAAAAAATCAAAGAGCGCGCAAAAGAAGCAATTATTATTTGCGAAAGCAAAAACAAGCACGACTGGGCATCAATTAAAAACGCAATTAAAAATAGCTTAAGCCAGTATATCTTTGACGAAACCAAAAGAAGCCCTATGATACTTCCTGTAATACTTGAAACTTAATAAAACTAAAAATCCATCCTAAAGGATGGCTTTTCTAGTTGCTCGTTGCCTTCTTAAGGTTCAAGTCCTCCTGATGGCAAAAAAATAACACACCCTTCAGGATGTGTTGTTTTTTTGGTCGAGGCGACAGGACTTGAACCTGCGGCATCTTGGTCCCAAACCAAGCACTCTACCAAACTGAGCTACGCCTCGAAACGCAAGATTTATTATACTATGCCTTTT
>JAZSNJ010000101.1:0-4065 GCA_045536355.1 Clostridia bacterium
TCCTAAGTCCGCTTGGCCCTCCGACTTCGCCCATAACTATTTTTTCGGGTTCTTCTAAAAATCCGCCCGATGCTTCAAAAAGATAAGAAAAGAGTGTTCCAACTCTTACCAAAAGGTTTTGCGGCTCTTTTACTGCATTACCTGAAACCGTAACATTTCTTTCAATTAAAGGCATATTTTTAGATACTGCATTAAATACTGCCGATGCAGTGTCAACATTACAAACTAAAACCCCGACAGATGACGGAAGTGTGCCTGACGGAACCTGTTTTTTAACGCAAGACTGTATAAGCTGCTTTTCACTTCCCTGAGGGTATTTGGTTTTAAGCTTTATAATTTTTATATTCTCATAATCCGATGCTAACTTTTTCATTATGTTAATAGCATCTTTTTTATTATTTTCAATAGCAATTACGATGTTTTTTGCATCTACTGCTTTTTTCACAAGCAAAGCACCAACAATGCTTTGATATGGTTTTTCAAGCATTGTTCTGTGGTCAGATGTAAGGTAAGGCTCACACTCTGCACCGTTTATAATAATTGTATCAATTTTAGTGTCCTTTGGCGGCATTAACTTAACATAAAGAGGAAATGACGCCCCACCCATGCCTGTTATACCTGCCTCTTTAACCTTTTCTATTATTTCTTCGGGCGTAACAGATGAAATAAATTCCAAAACCGACTCTTTATCAAAATCAACCTTGTTTGCAAGTATAGTTGGGAAAAGTTCATCTTTAAAATCGTTTTTTATAAATACACAAAGTTCATCAGTTCCTGACGGGTGTGGGAACTTTTCGATTTTAACAACCTCACCCGAAACCGAAGAATGTACAGGCGCAGAAATAAAAGATTCGCTTTGGCCAATCATTTGTCCCATCAAAACTCTGTCGCCAACATTTACAATTGGTGTGCAAGAAGCACCTATATGCTGTCTTAAGGGTATTATAACCTCTTCCGGTGCTGCTACTGGTTTTACCGGAAGGGTGTTTGTTTTATTTTTATTGTAATTTGGATGTATACCACCCTTAAACGATTTTAACATAAAATCCATCCCTTTAAATATTAATTCTTGTAAAGTTTGTAATATAACCCTTTTTTCTCCATCAAATCTTCGTGATTTCCTGTTTCTACAATACCGTCATCAGTTAAAACAATAATGTTGTCTGCATTTTTTATTGTTGTTAATCTGTGTGCAATTGTTAAAACAGTTCTTCCTTTTGAAAGTTCATTTAATGACTGTTGTACAAGTTTTTCGCTTTCATTATCAAGCGCCGATGTAGCTTCGTCTAAAATGAGTATCGGCGGGTTTTTCAAAAAAACTCTTGCAATAGAAATTCTTTGCTTTTGTCCGCCCGAAAGCTTAACCCCTCTTTCACCAACAAAAGTGTCATACTTATCGGGAAGAGCCTCAATAAATTCATCAGCTCCCGCTTTTTTGGCTGCATCTTTAACTTCTTCTAAAGTAGCTCCTATTCTGCCATAGGCAATATTGTCATACACACTTCCTGAAAAAAGGTAAACATCTTGCTGTACTATGCCTATGTTTTTTCTTAGAGCTTTTACTTTGTAGTCATTAATATTTGTTCCGTCAATTAAAATTTCACCGCTTTTAACATCGTAAAATCTTGGGATAAGGTTACATATCGTAGTCTTTCCGCCGCCTGACGGACCAACAATTGCAACGCTTGTTCCTTTTTTAATACTGATGTTAATTTTTTCTAAAACAGACTTTCTTCCTTCACCGTAATTAAAGCTTACATCTTTTAATTCTATGTTTCCGTCTAATGTTTTTATATCCAAAGACTCTTCTTTGTCGGTTATTTCGGGTTTTGTTTCCATAATCTCAACAAAACGCTCAACCCCTGTAATTGCTCTTTCAAACTGTTCCATAAAGTTAATTATGGTTCTTACTGACACCAACAAAGTGGAAACATATAACAAATATGCAACAACATCGAAAGAATTAACTACTCCCTTAATCATAAATATTCCGCCAAATGCAACAACAGCTATATACATAAGTCCATCAAAAAATCTTGTTGTGCACTGAAATCTCGCTAAATACTTATAGGTAATCTTTTTAATGTCAAAAAATGTTTTATTCCCTTTTTCAAATTTTTCGTTTTCAATATCTTCATTGGCAAAAGACTTAACAACCCTTATGCCTAGCAAGGTATCTTCTATACCCGAATTAAGCTCACCTATCTGATGACGCTGTGCCTTAAACGCTTTTCGCATATTTTTTCTGTATCTTAATGAAAAATAGACCATAAAAGGAATAATAGCAAAAATAATTAAGGTAAGTGGAATGCTGATATTTAAAAGTATGATAAATGATACTATGATTTTAAAGCCAACTATAAATATTTCTTCAGGTGCGTGGTGGGCAAACTCTGTAATATCAAAAAGGTCAGATGTGATTCTTGCCATTATCTGTCCAACCTTTGTGTCCTGATAAAAAGAGTATGAAAGCGTCTGCAGATGTGAAAATAAATCTCTTCTCATATCTGTTTCAATTTTAGCTCCCATAACATGGCCTGTATTTGCCATAAAATAGTTTGCAAAAGTATCAACTATTCTTAATGCTAAATATAAAACTGTGCATCTTACTATTAAAGCTATGGTAAGATTTTCGGGGCTTTCCATTGCTGTGGAAGTTATTTCTCTCACAATTAAAGGGAAAATAAGTTCACAAACAGTTGTAAATGACGCACACAAAAGGTCAAAAGCCATAAGCCCTTTATATTTTAAAATATAGGGCATAAAGTACCTGATAAGTTTGTTGGTTTTCAAAGCTTTTCCCCCTTTTAAATGTCAATTTCCTTACCGCAGTATGGGCAATATTTTGCATTTACTCTGTCTAAATATTTATTACAATGAGGGCAAACATAAAAAATCCATCTGAAAACAAGAGATAAAAGCATAATAACCATTCCTGATATTACTAAAATATCGTTGCCCGCCAGTCCAAAAACGCCCACAATTATACCAATAATTAAAATAATTAAAGAATACATTTTAGCCTGTTTTGGTTTTATAGATTTCACTGTTTGTCGCCCCTTTCCATCTGCTCAAAAATCATCAAAATTATATACCTTAATTATAACATAACCAGCACTAATAATCAAGGGAAAGTATAGGAAAATATAAAACAAAATCCACCACTTAAAAGTGGTGGGTTTTATAGTGTTTTTTAACAACAATCGTGGCGCATTCCTGCGTCTATATTATACTTTTCGAAAATAAGTACAATTTGTTCTACAACTTCATAATCATCTTCAATTTCCATATTATTAATAACGCTTTTTATTTCATCTAAAATTTTAATAGCAGTAGTGTCTACTATATCGTCTGCATTAATATCTTTATATCTTATTGCCGAAAGCACTGCATCTTTGATGCAACCACCAAAAATTTCAAGTTTAATATTCATAACTTTATCCCTCCTTAAAAACAATATAGCACAACATTTCCAATAATACAACAGAAATTTCTGTTGTATTATTAAAATATATTTTAGGTTATACTGTAATCAGATTATAAAACGAAGGTGATTAGTATGAATTTTACGCCAAAACCTACAAAGGAAAAAGTTAAAGCGGGATATAAAACATTATATATTTCTGATGAATTGACTGAAAAAATTCAAAGTTTAGCTAAAAAGCACGAAACCAGTTTTAATAATATAGTAATTAGTATTATTGAAAATTTCTTTAAAGAAAATAAATAATAAAAAACCCACCACTTAAAAGTGGTGGGTTTTAGTTTAGCAACGATGAGGAGAAACTCTGCATTTTGTCATTTTTCGTTCGACCCGGGCGAATGCGAAAAATTTCCTCATTCGAGACTTCACACTCCCGAAAACCTGTCGCGGTTTTCGGGGTGCTCCGACGAACCACCTAAAGGTGGTTCAATTCTCCGAATATCTCAAAGCAAATAAAAAATGCCACTTGAAAGTGGCATTTTTTATTTGGTGGAGATGAGGAGAATCGAACTCCTGACCCCCTGCTTGCAAGGCAGGTGCTCTCCCAGCTGAGCTACACCCCCGTATCAACAACAAAAGTA
>JAZSNJ010000161.1:0-7219 GCA_045536355.1 Clostridia bacterium
GTCATAGTCTTTTTTGTGATATTCAAATTTGATTGAATTATACTCCTCAAAATTTAATTTGTCAAGAGTATTTTTAAAAAAAGTTTAAATTCCCTAAAATTACTTTATATTAAACAATTTTGCAGCATTGTTATAAAGTATATCCATACGCTCTTTTTCTGAAAGGTCTATTTTCATAAACCTTTCAATTTCTGCCTCAGGTTCCCACATAGGATAGTCTGTGCCAAATAACACTCGCTTAGTTCCGTATGCCATTATAAGTTCTTTGGCTTTTTCAGGTGTCATAGCATATAAAGATGATGAACAATCCACATAAAAGTTTTTATATGTGCAGAGTTTTTCTGTCGCTTCTTCCCAAATAGACCAGCCTCCAAAATGGGCTCCTATAACCGTTAAATCTTTATAAATGTCCAAAATCGGCATCATTCTGTTTGGGTTTGAGTAGTCATATCGATGGTCTCCCGTATGAATAAGAATTGGAAGTTTCCCCTCTAAAAGTTCATATATTTTAAGCATACGGTAATCGTCTATTTTAAACTTTTGTATATCGGGGTGAAGTTTTACACCTTTTAACCCCAGACTTATTATTTCTGAAACATCTGCTTTTATATCATCGCTATCCGGGTGCAGCGTTCCTAATCCCGTAAATTTGCCACCACTTTTTAAAACAGAGTTTGCAATAAAATTATTTATGCTTGAAACCTGCTTTGGCGTTGTGGCAACCGACTGAACCAAAAAATGTTCTATCCCCGCCTTTTTGCCATGTTCTAAAAGGGTGGATATTTTACCGTCTAAGCACATTGGTATGCTATAAAAGTTACCTGTGCTTTCCGATGCTTTTTGAGCAATTTTATCAGGATATATATGACAATGCGCGTCTATTATTTTGTATTTTCCCATTCGTCTCATCGCCTTTCAAAAGTCCAAATTATTTTTTAAGTCCTAACTTTTCGGCAGATTCATCACGCATTTTGTATTTTAAAATTTTACCTGCTGCATTCATTGGGAATTCATCTACAAACATAAAATATCTTGGGACTTTATGCCTTGCAATAGATGCATTTCCGAATTCTTTCATTTCGTTTTCGTCAGCAGTTTCTCCCTTATGAAGAATAATCCATGCACAACATTCTTCCCCATATCTTTCATCAGGAACACCAACTACCTGAACATCCCTGACCTTTGGATTGGTAAGATAAAATTCTTCAATTTCTCTTGGATATAAGTTTTCTCCGCCACGGATAATCATATCCTTAAGACGACCTGTTACTTTATAATATCCGTCAGATGTTCTCATACAAATATCGCCTGAATGAAGCCATCCATCACTGTCTATTGCCTGAGCAGTTGCTTCGGGCATTTTGTAGTAGCCTTTCATAATGTTAAAGCCACGGGCAACAAATTCACCGCTTTCACCGTCAGGCAGTTCTTCTCCTGTTTCAGGGTCAATAATTTTACACTCAACACCCGGGAAGGCGCTTCCTACAGTTTCAACTCTGTGGTCTAAATCTTCATTTACCTCACCCATAGTACATCCAGGGGAAGCCTCTGTCTGCCCGTAAACCGAGATAATCTCACGCATATTCATTTCAACCGATGCGCGGCGCATTAAATCTGCCGGACAGTTTGCACCTGCCATAATGCCTGTTCTCATATATGAAAAATCAGTTTTCGCAAAATCAGGATGATTAAACATTGCTATAAACATTGTCGGAACACCGTTAAAACATGTAATTTTCTCATCATTTACACAGGCAAGTGATGATTTTGGTGAAAAATATGGTATAGGGCAAAGCGTTCCGCCATGTGTCATCATAGATGTCATTGAAAGTACCATTCCGAAGCAATGGAACATAGGAACCTGAATCATCATACGGTCAGCTGTTGATAAATCCATTCTGTCGCCTATTGTTTTACCGTTATTAACAATATTACGGTGGGTAAGCATTACACCTTTAGGGAATCCTGTTGTTCCCGATGTGTACTGCATATTGCAAACATCATCAGGCTTAACTAATGATGCGCGTCTTCTTACTTCCTCACGGGGAACTAAAGATGAACGGGAAAGCATCTGTTCATAGGTAAGACAACCCTCCATTTTAAAACCAACAGTTACAACATTTCTTAAAAACGGGAGATTTTTAGAATACAGTGGCATACCTGGTTCTAATTTTTCAAGTTCAGGGCAAAGTTCTTTAATGATTTCTTTATAGTTGATATCCTTACAATACTCAATCATAACAAGAGTATGTGTATCAGACTGTTTCAACAAATATTCAATTTCATGTATTTTGTACGCAGTGTTAACAGTAACTAAAACAGCACCAATTTTTGTTGTTGCCCAAAATGTAAGAAACCACTCCGGAACATTTGTTGCCCAGACTGCAACATGGTCTCCTGCCTTTACTCCTAAAGATATAAGCGCAGCGGCACATTCGTCAACATCCCGTCTGAACTGTTCATAAGTTCTTGTGTAATCAAGGGTAGGATACTTAAAGGCATACTGATCCGGATAGTTTTCTGCCATTGTGTCTAAAACATCAGAAAATGTCAAATCAACAACATCATACTTTTTCCATATAAATGTGCCTGTCTTGTCTCTGTTATAATATGCTTTGTCAAAAGACTTTTTCTCACGATTAAGCTGTGAAATGTAGTTCACAAAATGAGTTAAAACAATATCAGCATCTGCTATTTCTTCATTCCATGCAGCACATATATAACCCTCATAGTTAAGAGATGAAAGTGCTCCTATTAACTTTGCTACATCAAGTTCACCTTCACCTATTAAAACGGTTTTCCCGTCTTTCATATCGCCAAGACGCACATATTTTATATATGCTCCTAATGTTTTGATGGTTGTTTCCGCAGTTTCTTTAGCATCAAAATATGTGCCTCTTACATTCCACGATGCACCGATTGCTGCAGAAGAAAAATGATTGATTATATCAATTACCTTTTCTGTATTGGCAAGACAACCTACAGTTTCAAATAAAATATTGACATCTGTGTTTTCTGCTTTCTTTATTGCTAAAGACATTTTTTCATCCAACACATCAAATGAAATTCCCTCGTCCATACGGACTATTACATTTGATATTCCTGATGATAAAGCCATATCAACATATTTTAAAATCAAATCAGCAGTTGTGTTTTCAATGCTGTCAGGCATACGGATTGCCGAAACAGCAAGGTTTCTGTTAATAAGTTTTCTCTTTGCATCAGCTATACGATCACGCCTCAATATACTGTCGTGATGTGAGCCTCTTTCTTTTATTGCATCGTATATTTCAAAGCCGTGGAAACCATAATCAAAGGCATAACGGCAAGTATCAAGAAATGAAGCACGACTGACATTCTTTGTTGAAAATACTATCTTCATATTATGCCTCCTCAAATACGATTTTGTTAAGTGCATTTATATATGCTCTGATACTTGCGGCAACAATGTCGGTTGATGTTCCGTTGCCTGAATAAAGTTTTCCGTTGTTACGGAGTCTTACCAGTGCAGAACCTAACGCTTCTTTTCCTTCGGTTACAGACTGAACCTGAAAATCGTCAAGTTCATAGTGATGGCCTATGCACTGTTCTATTGCACGGAAAGCAGAATCAATAGGGCCCTCTCCGTTACTTACACCGCAAATTATTTCATCGTTACATTTAAGTGTAACCTGGGACATTGAACTTGCAACATTACTGCTTGTGGTTGTATAGCTTTCAAAATGATATGTTGAAGGCGCCTGCATAGCAGAACTTGCAATTAAAGCCTCAAATTCTTTTGAGCCTACTGCGCCCTTCTTTTCACAAACCCCGATAAGTGCTTTATATACATTTCCAATATCAGAATCAGAAAGTTCATACCCTAAAACTTCTGCTGCCTGAGTAACCTGTGCCATAGAAGAGTCGGAATCAAGCAAAATCTTTTTCTTATCACTTACAGCTTTTTCAGATGAATAGGTTTCGTGGCTTATGCCCGAGAGCATATCATCAATACTTGAATGAATTTTTGTGGTGTTTAATTCAACCTCTGCATCAAGTTGTGAACCGCAAACACTGATTGCATCAGAAAATTCACCGGTTAAAAGAGCGTCTTTTCCTGCCATAGCACATTTTATTCCGTCAGCACCATTTGAAATAGCTGCAAATGCTGATGCAACCCCCATGTTTATACGGTCTGAAACATTAACATAAACAGGAATTGATACTGCCTCTTTAACTTTTGAAACCAACTGAGCAATTTGCTCAGGTGTTGATACACCTGCATTATCGCAAATTGTTACAATTTCAGCACCGTTTGCTTCTGCCTGTTTTACAGCTAAAATAAGGAAATCCACATCAGCTCTTGTTGCATCAAGAGCCGAAAATTCAACATTTTTGCAATATGTTTTTGCAGTCTTTATAAGTTCTGCAATTTTTTCAAGCATTGCTGACTGTTTCACATGATAAGTATATTCCATCTGTATTGTTGATACAGGAAGTTCAACCTGAAGACAGGGCTTTTTAGCATCTTTGATACATTCCCATACAGATGATATATTCTCTTTGTTAAATCCTACAGGAATAGAAAGAGATGCATTCTGAACATTTTGTGCAATTGTTTTATAAATAATTGTATCCTCACGAAGATTTTTTACTTCGGGCAATTCGATAACATCGGTTCCCAGTGCATCTGCACAGTTGGCTATTGCTGATTTTTCACGGAAGAGCAGCGAAAAATCGCGGTCCTCTGAAAGTTTTTTAAGCGTAATGTCTGTAATTTTGATTGTTCTCATATTTGAAAACTCCTTCCAAAATAAAAATATAAAATAAGGCTTTTCACCAACAAAAAAACGCCCTCGTCTCTTTGTTAGTTCAAAGAGACGAAAACGTTAAAACTTTGTTTCCGCGGTACCACTCTTCTTCACCCATAAAGGATGCACTTTAGATGCCAACACATCTTAACTCTGTTACGGGAGTTCCCGTCTGCCCCTACTGCAAGTTCACGACAGCCGCTCCACGGTGAGTTCAGCAAAACCTTCCCAATGTCTCGCACCGGCCGACATCTCTCTTAAGGCGACTGTTTTTGCTTACTAGTCCGTATCTTTGCGTTTGAAATTAAGCGTATTCTATCACATAAATTTTATTTTGTCAATCTATTTTTAAATTTTAGTTAAAACTTTTAATCCATGTTACCAGAGAGTTGTGATATACATTTTCCAGAACATCCTGTTTCATTCTTTCTGTAACAGGTCCGTTTTTACTCATTCTCTCAAGTATTGCTTGTTGAAGTTCTTCAACTGTCATTTCTTCAAAAGTTTTACTATGATTTGCTTTTGTTTTTTTCTCCGGTACAACAGTTTTGTTTTCTTTAACCGGCTCAGTTGTTGTTTTTTGGTCAATATTAATCTTAACAGGTGTTACAATTTGGTCTATGGAGAGTATGGGCAACCATATTTCACCTGAATTTGCTTCTACATTTACCGTGATATAACCGTTGATAGGATTTATCTTTGTGCCTGAAAGCCCTCCCACATATCCTTTTGTACCAGTAACAGGAAGGTTCATTGTAAAATCATTATCACTGTTATTTACGGTAACTATTACTGAATTCCCGTTGTAATTTCTTGAAAATGCATACTGGCAGTTTGTTAAAAGAAGTTCTTTATAGTTGCCATAAGATAACGCTTTGGTTTCTGAGCGTATTTTGCCTAATCTTGAAATAAGATTTGTCATATCGTTGTTTTTCGTAGCGTTTACATATTCTTTGTATGAAACCGCCGGTCTTAAAGAATCATCACAGCCCTGCTGTTTTTTGCCCTCAACACCAAATTCCGAACCATAATAAACAGAAGGAATTCCCGGCAGGGTATACATCAAAATATGAACCGGTATAAAATGTTTTTTATTTTTTAATTTTGTGTAAATTCTCTCAACATCGTGATTATCAACAAAATTATATAATTTAAAACCATCCGTCTTGTTCCCGCCCATTTCATAAAGACGCTTGACAGTATGAGCAATTTCAAAATAGTTATTATCGTTATGTCCTGAATATAACGCTTTATGCAAATGATAGTTAGTTACAGAGTGCAGTGTTTCTCCGTTTACCCAGCGCGTATAATCACCGTGAATAACTTCTCCCATAAGCCAAAAATCAGGCTTTACTTCATTTGCTACCAGTCGGAGCATCTTCATAAAATCAAAATCCAGAACATCTGCAGCATCAAGGCGAATTCCGTCAATATCAAATTCTTTTACCCAAAAACGAATTACATCGGCTATATATTCTCTTACTTCGTTATTCTGCTGATTTAACTTAGCAAGTAAATTATATCCACCCCAGTTATCATAAGAAAAACCATCACTGTATTCATTGTTGCCATAAAAATTTACATTGCAGTACCAATCTTTGTATCTTGAAGATTCTCTGTTTTGTCTTATATCTTTAAAAGCGAAAAAATCTCTTCCTGTATGATTGAACACACCGTCTAAAATCACTTTTATCCCCTGCTTATGACATTCTGAAACAAAATTTGTTAAATCTTCATTTGTACCAAGCCTTGTATCTAACTTTTTGTAATCTGTTGTTTCATAGCCGTGCCCCACCGATTCAAAAAGAGGGCCAATATAAATTGCGTTAAACCCAAGATTTTTTATATTCGAAATAAAAGGAAGCAAAGTATTTAACCTGTGCTCTGGTTTTTCATAAGTATTTTGTTTTGGCGCTCCCGTCATTCCTAACGGATATATGTGATAAAATATTGCTTCATCATACCATGCCATTACATTCCCTCCGTTCTGTACTCTAATTATACTATAAGTATAAATACAATTCAAGCAAATCATTACTATATAACTTGTTAATTTATATTGAATAATTTTTAAAATCGGTATATAATATATTTACAAATAAAAAGATACATTAAGGAGGATTAATATGTCAGCTATTGAAATTACTAAAGAAAACTTTGAAACTGAAGTTTTGGAAAGTGAAAAAACTGTTCTTTTGGATTTTTGGGCAAGTTGGTGTGGGCCTTGTCAGATGGTTGCGCCTATTGTTGAAGAAATCGCCCACGAACACCCTGAAATTAAGGTGTGCAAAATAAATGTTGATGAAGAAAGCGAACTTGCAACTGACTTTGGGGTAATGAGCATACCTTCCCTCTTTGTTATAAAAAACGGTGAAGTTGTAGACCAGAGTGTTGGTGCAAAGCCTAAAAATCAGATACTTGAGATGCTT
>JAZSNJ010000076.1:0-3615 GCA_045536355.1 Clostridia bacterium
TTCCTAAGACCGCTTGGCCTCCGACTTCCTCCATTTTTTCTAACGCTTCTTTTACAAAAAAGCTTCCGCCTATTGCTTCAATTTTATCAAATGCTAAAAATTCATCAATATTGTTTCTGTCAACTCCGCCTGTAGGAATAAATTTCACCTGCGGGAATGGTGCTGAAAGTGCTTTTAATGCCGAAAGCCCTCCATATATATTTGCGGGGAAGAATTTTACTGTTGTTATTCCAAGCTCTAACGCTTTTATAATTTCTGTTGGTGTTACACAGCCCGGATAATATGGTATATTATTCTTTTTACAAACCTTGGCAGCATCTTCACTTAATCCCGGAGATACTATGAATTTCGCACCGGCTTTTATTGCTTTTATGCACTGTGCTTTATTAATTACAGTTCCCGCCCCGATAGTCATATCAGGATATTTTTTTACTGCTAACTTAATAGCTTCTTCTGCACAGGCAGTTCTGAAAGTAATTTCTGCACAATTAATTCCGCTTAATTTTAATGCAGGAAGAATTTTATCCACTTCTTCTAATTCTTTAATTACTACTACAGGTATAAACTTATCCATTTACACGCACCTCTTTATTTATCTTTTTTCAAAGATTATCACAACATCAGCACAATTTCTATATAAATATTGCTCAAATGTTTGCAATTATTGCTTTTTTATGTTAAAATACTTTTGAGGTGGTATTATTGGATATGTTATATTCAGCTAAAGAAATCACATTAAACAACTCAAACAATAATCATTTCAGGCTTCATAATCACGATGAGTATGAAATTTGTCTGTTTTTAGAAGGTGATTCTAAATTTATTGTAGAAGAAAAAATTTATGATTTATCCCCTTGCGACATTATGGTTATGAAAAAAAACGAGATGCACAGAATATTTCACAATCGTGAAACCAGATACAAGCGTGTTGTAATTATGGTATCACCTGACTTTTTTATTAAAAACAACTGCACAGAATATGAAGCTCCTTTTCTTAAAGAACACTTAAACGCAGGAAATAAAATTAAAGCAGAACTTGTGCGCTCCAGTGGTCTTTATGATGCTATATTGAGGTTTAAAGAATATTCAGATAATTTTACAATTTCCGACAAACGGGTACTCAACTCCACAATGATTGAAATTTTATATTTAATAAATAAAATTTCCGTTTTTGAAAATGCTGATAACTATGACAAAACAATTAAAAATGTTATTAATTACATAAACAATTCTTATACAGAAGATATCACTTTAGAAATGCTTTCCGACAGGTTCTTTATTTCAAAATACTATTTATGCCACATATTTAAAAAAGCGACAGGACTTACTGTTTTACAATATATAAACCAAAAAAGACTTACTTTGGCACTGGATTTGGTAAAAGAGGGTAAATCGCTTACAGAAGCTTCCCTTTTATCAGGTTTTAACAGCTACTCTTCCTTTTATCGTACTTATATGAAAAAGTATAAACAAAGTCCGTTTAACAAGACATTCAAAATGTAATTTAATGTTTACAAAGACTTAATATTATTGTATAATAAATATATAAAACATACTAAAAGGTGATTTAATTGGCAAATGTACATGACGGGCACAGAAAAAGAGTGCGTGAAAAAGCTTTAAATAATGGGTTTGACTCTTTTGCAGACCACGAGCTTTTAGAAATGCTGCTTTTTTATGTTATTCCAAGAGGCGACACTAATCCTATTGCACACAATTTGTTAAATACTTTCGGTTCCTTAAAAAATCTTTTGGATGCAAGTGTCATTGAGCTTCAAACAGTAGATGGTATAGGTGAAAATACTGCTATATACTTATCTATGTTTTTGCCGCTTCTTAAAAGATATATAACGAGTGCATTAGGTTCAAAGCCGCAGCTTGAAACTGATTCAGAGCTTATTGACTATTTAAAGATTGCTTTTTTAGGAGAGAAGAACGAAGCTGTTTATGTGGTGTACCTTGCAAAAGACAAAAGGCTTATTGCAATGAAACGATTTGCAGAAGGGTCTGTTGATTCTGTTTCACCTTATCTTGATAAAATTGTTGAAGAAACTCTTATAAGAAAAGCGCACTTTGTTGTAATTGCGCATAACCATCCGTCAGGAAATTTAATGCCGTCTTCTGCAGACATTGATGTTACAGGAAACCTTATGAGAAAGCTTGATGCAATTAATAAATGTCTTTACGATTCATTGATTTTTAATAATTTCTCTTATCATTCTATGAAAGAAACAGGTTATCTTAACAATATAGGATTTTTTAATCCATTGTCGGGTGCACCGCAATACATAAACGGTTCAGAAGACATCGTAGACGGAGAAGTCAGATTTATCACCCAAGAGGATATATCCCCTCTTATATTTGGTGAAGAAACAGATACTATAATTTAATTATTTCCCGGGAAATAAAAAAGATGAGGTTTAAAACCTCATCTTTTTATTTAAAATGTTCTTCCATTAAATTTTGTAGGTCTGGTTGTTTCGGCAGTACATAATCACCGCTTATTGTATAAGGGAATTCATAAGTATCAAACTTGCCGTCTTTCATTGTTTTAACTACAGTTACATAACTCATAGCCTCAGCCAAAGTTAAGCTTGATTTAATATTATCTTCAATTGCGCTGTATATCTCAGGAATTCTTGTTATATACCTTGCGCTGAATTTTTGTTCAAAACAAGCTTTTATAAAATCCCTTTGAACCTGTGTCCTCTCAATATCTCCCATAGCATAATTTCTAAATCTTAAAAGCTTTAGTGCATCTTCACCATCTAAATGTTGTTGTCCCTTCTGAAGGTGAATATATAAGTCCTGATAAGGGTCTTCATAATTCATATTCTGCGGTACATAAAAATCAACACCGTCTAACGCATCAACAACAGTTTCAACAGCATTAAAATTAACTGTTACATAATCGTGAATGGGAACGCCTGTAAGTTCTTTTACTTTTTGTACTGCTAAATTTTCCTTGCCTATGGCAAGTGCCGCATTAAGTTTTTGCGAATGACCTCCAACAATAATTTTGGTATCTCTTGGAATTGAAGTTACGCTTACTGTGTTATCTTCCTGCGAAACTGAAATAAGCATTACAACATCTGACCTTAACCCGTCTTTATCAGTACCGAAAACTACTATATTTTTATTTTCATGCGGAACAACTTTATCCAGTTCGTCAATATCAATACCGCTGCCCACATCTATGTTTAAAATATAATACCCACATGCGCCAAGAAGCGACAATAAAATAACGGTGGTTATTATAAATGTCTTAAAAAACACTCTAAAGTTCAATTCTTACACCTCGAATATATATGTAAACGATAGAAATATTATACCCTATTTCAAGCTACAAGTCAATAATTTCAAAATAATTTCACAAATAAAAAAAGCATCGCTTTTGCGATGCTTTTTTTATTTTATAATTAGAATAATCCAGTTATAGTTCCGTTATCATCAACATCAATTTTCTCGGCTGCAGGTACTTTCGGAAGTCCAGGCATTGTCATAATGTCGCCTGTTAAAACTACGATAAATCCTGCACCTGCTGAAACCTTTACCTTTTTAATTGTAACTGTAAAGTCTTCAGGTGCACCGAGTTTTGACGGGTCATCAGAAAAG
>JAZSNJ010000078.1:0-1517 GCA_045536355.1 Clostridia bacterium
TAAAGGATCTTTTATAATAAGCTTTATTATTTTAATGGCAAAGAATAAAAGTATTAAAACTAAAACTCCTAAACCGACAAGTCCCATTTCGCAGAATATATCAGTAAAAAGATTGTGTGAATATAAGTCCATAATATAAAATACACAACCTACACCCTGTCCCAAAATTGGTTTTTGTTTTCCATAAGCAATTGCAGTATTACGAAGAAGTGCTCTTTCAGAACCTTCAATCCCTGTTGTAATCGAATTTAAGATTCTATCATAACCTGCAGTCTGAATACCTAAACTTTGGGCAAAGCTTAACACAAACACCGCAACAAGTATAATAGCTACAGCTTTAATTATAAACGAGAGAAAATTTTTAGATGTTAAAAATAAATAGTACACTGCAAATACAGCTATTACTAAAAATCCACCTCTTCCCCCTGCTAAAAAGACTATTAAAAGTTGCAAAATCATAAAAAACACAAATATTTTTTTCCATAAAGGGTCAGTAAACACATAAAATTTAGGGAGCTTTTCATAGTACTTAACATAATAAATTGTAAGTCCGAATGTATAAGCAGCAGCGTAAGACAACCCCTGATAGTCAAAACCACTTTCATCTCTTAAATATCCACCTGTAGTTTTGGCTGACGGATTTAAAGACACCAAAAAGCAAGAAATAGTCATCAAAATAATAAAAACAGGCATCCACTTACCAAGTTCTTTTATATTGTTTTTTTTTCTTATTAAAATTCCCAATAAAAAGGCCGGGATTGAAGCAGAACCAAAGGTAAGATACATGCTTTTAAATACTTCGTTTGTATATCCGAATTTATTAGGCCCTGTAAACATAAAAAGCCCAAAAAAGCAAATAATAAATATTAAAAGATATACTTCATTTTTTGTCATTTTGGATTTTAATATGCCGGAATATAAGTATATTACTATACCAAAAAGTCCAATTACAGTATATACTAAATGCATTATGGTAGCTTCTGTTGCAATACCAAAAGCTGCCATAGTTGCCATATAGAGATATCTTATGTAATTAATTGCAATAGCACAAAACGCCAACCAAAATCACCTTCTAAATCTTACTGAATACTTCTCTTTGCAATATCTGAATACTTAAATACATCTGCCTTTTCTAAAGCAATTTTCTTCATTGTACCAAAATTATCTATTGCCTTTAAAATGCTTTGTTTAATTTCGTCCGCGCTGTCGTTATATAAAAAGTCTACATTTCCGCCTAAATCGACATGGGTTGTTCCGTCCCAGTATTTCACAATCATAGGTATACCCTGACCTGCAACCTGTTCCCAGAAAACAGAGTGTCTGCCCGGAAAAACTACCAAATCACATGCTGCAAAATATTTATAGGAATCTTCAGCCTGTACCCAACCTATATATTTAACTTTGTCCGAGCAAAGTGAATCAATCTTTTCTTTAAGTTCAGGTACAACAGAGCCGAACACTATTAATTTCACTTTGTCATTTTCTATTTTATTTACTGCTTCCATTAATAAAAGAGT
>JAZSNJ010000061.1:0-9880 GCA_045536355.1 Clostridia bacterium
GGATTGTGAAGCCTTGAGAGAGTTGCCGGGTGGTGCGAGGCAATGGCAGAGCTTTCCAATGACTTATCACCTCTGAGTCGGAGGACCGAAAAGCAAAGCTTAGTAGACTCCTTCCGTATTGCTGCGTAAAAGCAAAGGGCTTGTTAGAGCTCGGTAAGTGACGGGAATATTTATTTTCCGTAATTTGAGTGGTACCGCGGGTTATTATAACTCGTCTCAAAGTTATCTTTGGGGCGAGTTTTTTGTTTTATTCAGATTAGTAACCAATTATCAAATTTGTCAGAACTAGAAAGGAGACAAACAAAATGGATTACAGTTTGAAAGAAGTTGCAGGTAGAATTAAAGACCTGCGTGAAGCAAAAGGTTACACACCGGAAGAACTTGCAAAGCTCACAGGTGTAACAGTAGAAGATTACAAGACTTTGGAGATGGGGGAAACAGATTTTAGTTTCACTTTCATCTATAAGTGTGCCAAAGCTTGTGGAGTTGAAGTTGTTGATATACTTGAGGGAACAAGCACAACTCTTAAATCTTTTGCCATCACAAGAAAAGGTGAAGGCCTTAAAATCATGAAGAAGCATGGTGTAGAATACAATAACCTTGCACCTAAATTCAGAGAAAAACTGGCAGAGCCATTTTTGGTTAAATTTCCTTATCTGGAAGAGGAACAGAATGCACCAATAAAGCTTAATTCACATAACGGTCAGGAATTTGATGTTATAGTTAAAGGTTCTTTAAAAGTTCAGGTTGGAAATCATATAGATGTTCTTAACGAGGGAGACTCTATTTTCTATAACAGTATCATACCACACGGTATGATTGCGGTGTCCGAGGGTGGCTGCGAATTCCATGCAGTAGTACTCAATCCGCAGGACGGTACAGTTTCCGAAGAATATCCTGAATCACCTGTGGTTATTGAAAAGCCATTACCCAAAAAAGAAACATCAGAAACCGTTGCAGATAAATTTGTTGAATCATACTATGACGAAAACGGTGTGTTTAGCGGCATTAAATTTAAAAATGAAGATACGTTCAACTTTGCATTCGACTGTGTAGATGCTATCGCCGAAAAGAATCCTGATAAACTTGCTATGATGTGGGTAGCAAAAGATAAAACAGACAGAAAATTCACATTCAGCGATATGAAAAAGTACTCTGCTAAAACAGCTAATTATTTTGAATCTCTTGGTATTAAAAAAGGCGATACAGTAATGCTTGTATTAAAGAGACATTATCAGTTCTGGTTTTCAATGCTTGCCCTTCATAAAATTGGTGCTATTGCAATCCCTGCAACAAATCAGCTTGTGGAGCACGATTTTGAATACAGATACAAGGCAGCTAAAGTAAAAGCAATTGTATGTACTGCAGATGGTGATGTTTCGGATGAAGCCGAAAAAGCAGCAAAGGCATTTCCGGGTATGGTTAAAATTTTAGTTGGAGGAAGTAAAGAAGGATGGAACGATTTTAATGTTGAAATGGAGCGTTTCAGCACCCATTACAATCGTACAGAAAATACTCCTTGCGGAAATGATCCTATGCTTATGCTCTTTACATCAGGCACAACAGGTTATCCCCGCATTGCAACACATTCTTATAAATACGCTCTTGGACATTATCCAACAGCTAAACATTGGCATAATGTAAATCCTGACGGGCTTCACTTTACAATTTCAGATACAGGCTGGGGTAAGGCACTTTGGGGTAAACTTTATGGTCAGTGGTTGTGCGAAGCAGCGCAATTCACCTATGATTTTGACAGATTCCATTCAGAAGACATACTTCCAATGTTTGCAAAATATCACATCACAACTTTCTGTGCACCGCCTACAATGTATCGTTTCTTTATAAAAGAAGATTTGTCAAAGTATGACTTATCATCTATCGAGTATGCAACAACAGCGGGTGAAGCATTAAATCCTGAGGTGTTCAATCAGTTTAAAAAAGCAACAGGTCTTACCATTATGGAAGGATTTGGTCAGACTGAAACAACACTTTCTATAGCAAACTTTGTTGGCTCTACACCGAAAATCGGTTCAATGGGCAGACCGAGTCCTTTATATGATGTTGTTATTCTTGATCCTGACGGTAGCGTTTGCAAAACAGGGGACACTGGTGAAATCTGTATCCGTGTAAAGGATAATGTTCCTTGCGGACTCTTTATCGGATATTACCTTGATGAAGAAAAAACAAACGAAGTGTGGCATGATGGATACTATCACACAGGCGATCAGGCAACAATGGATGAAGACGGATATCTTTGGTATGTTGGAAGAATCGATGATGTTATTAAATCATCGGGTTACCGTATCGGACCTTTCGAAATCGAAAGCGTTATCATGGAGCTTCCTTATGTTTTGGAATGTGCAATCACTCCTGTTCCCGATGAAGTGCGTGGTCAGATTGTAAAAGCAACTATAGTTTTAGTAAAAGGAACAGAAGGAACAGATAAGCTTAAAAAAGAAATTCAGGAATATGTTAAAACACATACTGCTCCATATAAATATCCGAGAATTGTCGAGTTTGTTTCAGAACTTCCTAAAACCATCAGCGGTAAGGTAAGAAGAGTTGAAATTCGCAAAAACGACCTTGAGAAAATGAATAAATAGTTTATTTGAAATGCTAAAAACAAATTTGCAAATGACAAGGTTATGCTGTCAACAAAATAATAGGAGTATGAAATGTTAGGAGTTATCGTAAATGTTATAACTGTAATAGCCGGGTCGTGCATTGGTTTGCTTTTTAAAAAAGGTATTCCGGAAAGAGTAAGCTCAGCTGCTATGATTGGCTTGGGTGCCTGTACTTTGTATATCGGTATATCAGGAAGCTTATGCGGAGAAAATGTTCTTATTGTTATTGCCTCAGTGGTACTTGGTGCAATATCAGGAACACTTTTAAATATCGATGGGGCAATAAACAAGTTAGCTCAATTTACAGAAAGAAAATTTAAAAAGCAAGGGCAAAGTATTTCTATTGCCGAGGGGCTTGTAACTGCAACGCTTTTATTCTGTGTCGGTTCTATGACCATTACAGGTTCCATTCAGGCAGGACTCACAGGAGATAACTCGGTGCTTATAACCAAGGCAACACTGGATTTTGTTTCGTCAATGATGCTTGCTTCAAGTCTCGGATTTGGTGTGCTATTAGCGGCTGTATCTGTGTTTATTATTCAGGGAGGTCTTGTTGCTTTGGCAGGTCTTGTTGCTCCATTTATGAGCATGGCTGCCATCAATGAAATGACTTGTGTTGGGTCAATTTTAATTATTATGATAGGTACCAATCTTATGGGTATTACAAAAATTAAAGTTGCAGATTTCCTACCGGCAATTATCTTTGCACCTGTTATATACAATATCATTATGATGATTAGTAATTTGTTTTAAAATAAAAAATTGAGCCTCCGTAAAAATCAACGGAGGCTCATGTTATATTCATAAATTATAATGTTAAAGATGGGGCAGTATACACTCTTGCTGCCAGTTCCTGATTGAGCATATAAAGGCTCTTTGGATCGGAACCAAAAAGTTCCATTTTTGTAATTAAATCATTTGCATTTGTTTCTTCTTCACCTTGTTCTTTGACAAACCAGTCAAGGAATTGCATGGTTCTGAAATCCTTAACATCGTATGCTGCAGCATAAATGTCGTTGATTAAAGAGGTTACATATTCCTCGTGCTCTAATCCTGCTTTTAACACATCCATATGGCAGTTAAAAACTTTATCAGGTTTAGCAATTGCTTCAAGAGTAACCTTCTGATTTTCATTCTGAAGATACTGATAGAACAACATTGCGTGATCTCGTTCCTCCTGTGCCTGAATCATATACCAGTTAGCAAAACCGTCAAGCCCAGCATCTTCAAAATAGTTTGAAAAATCAAGATAAAGATATGCAGAATAAAATTCTTTATTAATTTGTTGATTTAAAAGTTCGCGTACTCTTGCATTCATCATAATAACCTACCTCCTTATTTTTATAAATATATTATAACAATTTATTATAAATAAATCAATAAACAACAGAAAATTATTTAAAACTTGCTTTCAAAAAACGAGTGGCTTTACCACTCTTTTTTTATTGTAAACAAAAAAACAAGCCCATAAAAGGACTTGTTTTTTGTTTGGCAGGGGCAGAAGGGATCGAACCCTCGGCACGCGGTTTTGGAGACCGCTGCTCTACCAGCTGAGCTATACCCCTAAATCTTTGTAACACAAAGTAGTTTAACATTCTTTTCATATTTTGTCAATAGATTTTAGAGCAAAAACAAAACTTTTTTGAAACAAACGGACAGCATTTTACTGTCCGTTTGTTAAACTGTCTAAATATTCATTTATTAGTTTTTCCGATAGTGTGTCATTAGGAGAGATACACAAAACAACAATATTATCTTTTGACTTTATAACAGGTTTTTTAAGCTTTATAAGTTCTTTCGGTATATAACCTTTATATGCTTCTCTTTTTTCTTTTATGTGTTTTTCCAAAAGTGAAGTTATTTGTTTTGCTGAGTTCTTATTTTTAAGTTCGAAGACTGCAATTTCTTCTGCTGTAATTCCGCTACCTCCATATACAACACCGTTTGTCAAAAGTTTGGGGTCAATAGCAAATGTTGCAAAAATAGAGTTTGGAGAAGCTTTTTTAAGTGTATCTTCAAACTGTATATTGTCAATAAGTTTTTTTGCCAAAGCATCAATATCATTTTTTGAAAACCCGTCAAACAAATTGTTAGATGATACATCTTTTTTGTCAGCAGCACCAACATCAGGAACGGTATGAGTTTTTAAATAGGAAAGCCAGTCTTTATAATAATCCTGATAAAGATGAACGCCGTCAGGAGTGATGTTTGCTTTAAGATAACCAGAATCGTCCGTAAACAGTTCAAAAACAGGCAGGAAATAAGCTTTATTATTGACAGCTATTTTTTCAAGTCGTTTATTATATTCATATATAGGACCGTTTTTGAATTTACTGTTAAACTCTTTGATTTTTGATACAGGCATAACAGACTGAATATATATGGTGCTTTCAGGGAGTTCTTTGTTTAAATCATTTATAAAAGCAGTATAAAGGGCTTCGTAATCGTCAGCAAGTTCAAATTCGGGGCCATCATTAATTCCAAGTAAAATATATATCTTTTTAGGCTTGGTTGCTTTTAATGCCTCAAAAACGGTCTTTTGTTCTTCATAACCTAAAACATTTACAAATTTATGTGAATAAACTCCTGCAAGAGCAGAGCCTACTTCACAGTAAAATGAAGCATAGTCTTCTAAAGGCGTGAAAAGCCTTAAACCTTCTGTTAATGAGTCGCCGATAAAAACAGCATCATCAAAATATGACATTTCAACTTCTGAAGATTTTGGTACTCTTCCAAAAGCAGTTTTTGCATAATCAGATGTGAGTGTGTATTTTTCAAGTTTTTGGAGCGAAGTATCTGTCATAAAAGTCGATGTGTTATAAAGAATTAAAATATCTGTAAGCTGATTTTTTGAAAGATACTCTATAATATCTTTGTTGTAATATCTTAAATCTATAACATGTATATCTTCAAAATGAAGTGATAAAAATGGCATAATACTGTTTGCATAAGAATCTTTAAAAACAGCAATGCTTTTACCGTTATCAACCGTTGTGTGGATATGTGTTACAGGATGATTTCCACCCATATAGTAAGAATACTTATCCTTTTTGTTTAAATATTGGGATTGATAAAGGGTATTATCATCAGTAATATCCTCTTCTGGATATGAAACTGTAACAAGTTCACCTTTTGTTTTATGAGAGTATTTAATAATGCTGTCAGGCTTAATATTTAAAAGCATGGTTTTTGACCAGGTGCTGCCCTTAAAAGAGTCAGACACAACCGAAATATCAAAATGATTAAGTTCATACGGAGTATATCCTAAACTTTCACCTAAAGCTTTGTATACATAATAACTTCCGTTGGCTGTTTGATGATGGTCAGTTTTATAATAAAGATAGTCGTCTTTTTTAGAAGATAAAATATAAGTTGTGTCTACAAAATCAATTTTTGTATCATCAAGACCTGCTTTTATATACGAAAGTTCATTTTTTACAACTTCTTGATAAGCTGTTTTGGGTAAATTGTCCTTTTCGATTTCAAACGCAGTGGGAATAATAGCTGTTGTTATTTTATATCTTCTTAAAGAATTAAATGTTTTTAACGCTTTGATGTTTTTATTTAAAACTTCTGTATCAAACACAGCCGGTTTTTCGATCAAAAAACCGTTTTTACCAAAATAAACTCCTCCACTTTCAAGTCTTCCGGTTGCCTTTTCAAAAGCTGATTTTAAAGACACAAAAGCATCTCTTAAAATGAATTTATCAGTAATATAGTTTTCATATTCTTCCATAAATTCACCACTTGAAAGGTCGGCAAAAGAAGCCTTCGGGAAAGGGGAAAGCTGTCTGTTTTCGTTTTCCGAAAATTCTTTATAAGGCATTAGAGCATTTGAAATACACAAAATCAAATAAATGCCAAGTATTAAAAATGTTACTTTTTTAGAATTTAATTTTTGTAGCAATTTTTTCTCCTAAAATCTGAAATATAAAAACGGATTATATGTTGAACTTACAAGATATGCAACCGATAATATAAATCCAAGTATTATCAAAATGGTGGCTAAAAGAACCTTTTTTCTTTCAGGCACATATTTTAAAAAGCAGTTCTTTACATAAGGTGTAGAGGCTATTATACCTGTTACAATCACCAAAAAGAAAGACCTTAAGTTATATACAAACTCTCCGTCTGCAAAGATTTTGTTTCCGCCAATCATTGCAAAAAGGTAAGAAACTGCAAAATCCAAATCAGATGATGCAAAGAACACCCAACCTATTACAACCAGTAAAAGGGTATATATACTTCTTAAATATGACGGAGCTTTTTTTAAGTATTTCCCTAATACAAGTTTTTCCAAAATCAAAATTACTGCATAATAAAGTCCCCATACCAAAAAGTTTAAAGATGCACCGTGCCAGAGACCTGTGAGCGTCCACACGATAACAAGATTTAATATGTTTCTTAAAATTCCTTTTCGGTTACCGCCAAGGGGAATATAAACATATTCTTTAAACCATGTTCCAAGGCTTATGTGCCATCTTCTCCAGAACTCTGTAATGCTTTTGCTTATATAGGGGTAATTAAAGTTTTGTAAAAATTCAAAGCCCAAAATTTTACCTAGACCTATTGCCATATCAGAATATCCTGAAAAGTCAAAATAAATCTGAAGTGTAAAACCAATAATTCCAAGCCATGCAGTTAAAACCGACAAAGAATAAACGGGGAGAGAAGAAACATTTTCCCACAACGCACCAATGGTGTTGGCAATTAAAACCTTTTTAACAAGGCCTAAAATAACAAGTGCTATACCATGAAAAATATTGTCAAAAGAGTTTGTTCTTTTCCCAAGATAATCTTTAATATCTGTATATCTTACAATAGGACCTGCAACAAGTTGCGGAAACATTGAAATGTAGGTGCCGAAATTTATTATATTTTTTTGTGCACCACAGGAACCTCTGTAAATATCAACAGAGTAAGAAAGTGTCTGGAATGTGTAAAAAGATATGCCGATAGGGAGTGCTAAGTTTAAAAGAGGTATATCGTCTTTAATAATTAAGTTTACACCCGAAATAAAAAAGTCAGTATATTTAAAGAACAATAAAAACGAAAGGTTTAATACAATTGATAAAACAAGCCAGAATTTTTTATGCTTGGCAGAGGTTATCAAAATACCGCTAAAATATCCGATAAGAATAGTAATAATCATTAATATTACATATTTGGGTTCACCCCAGGCATAGAAAATAAGACTACTTAATAAAAGGACGAGATTTTTAAATTTTTCAGGCACAGTAAAGTACAAAAGCAAAACCACAGGCAGGAAATAAAACAAAAACATTATTCCTGAAAAAACCATATAAATCTGTCCTCCTTTTTTAAAAATTTACATTAACTCGTATTCTACCATTTTAACACATAAAATATTAATACACAACCTTTTTTCGACAAAAAAATAAGACCTTTCAGTCTTATTTTTCATAAAGTTCAACATTTTGAATATTGTCCGTTTCTTCAAAATGAACACATATAATTTCATTTTTTGAAGTCGGAACATTTTTTCCTACATAATCTGCCCTTATGGGGAGTTCACGATGGCCTCTGTCAATCAAAACCGCAAGTTGGATTGTTGCAGGTCTGCCGAGTTTGGTGATTGCGTCCATAGCAGCTCTTGCAGTTCTGCCTGTGTATAAAACATCATCAACCAAAACTACATGCATACCCGTTATATCAAAATCAATTTCACTTTTGTTTATTACAGGATCATTAGTTTTTCCCTGAAGGTCATCACGGTATAGTGTTATGTCAAGAGTTCCCGTTCTGACTTTTTTATTTTCAATTGCTTCAATGTTTCTGGAAATAATACCTGCCATAGGCACACCTCTTGTTTTTATGCCTATAATACAAAGGTTATCTATACCATCATTACGCTCAATAATCTGATGCGAAATTCGAACTAAAGTTCTGTTAAGGGCAGAGGTTTCCAAAATTTCAGATTTTAATTTCATATTAATATACCTTTAATAAAAAAGGGCTACCTTATGGCAGCCCTTTTTAAAACTTAATTATTCTGCCTTTTTAGAAAGGATAAGATTTGTAATAATACCTAAAATAAGTGCACAAGCGATAGAAGTAATTGTAACCTGACCGAATGAAACTGAAAGTCCACCGATACCTGCAATTAAGATTACGCTTACAACGAAAAGGTTTTTGTTTTCGCCAAGGTCAATGTCTTTGAACATTTTAAGACCTGAAACTGCGATAAATCCATAAAGTGCCATACATACGCCACCCATTACACAGCTTGGAATTGAGTTAACAATTGCAACAAATGGTGAAAGGAATGAAATGATGATAGCGCCGATAGCAGCAGTAATGATTGTAACAACTGATGCGTTTCTTGTAATAGCAACACAAGCAACTGATTCACCATAAGTTGTGTTAGGACAACCGCCGAAGAAAGCACCAACCATTGAGCCAACACCATCACCTAAAAGTGTTCTTGAAAGACCTGGTTCTTCTAAAAGGTCTTTGCCAATGATTGAAGAAATGTTTTTATGGTCTGCAATATGTTCAGCAAATACAACGAATGCAACAGGAACATAAGCTGCAGCGATAGTTCCGATATAAGCACCGTTTAATTCGCCAAAGCCTTTGAATGCTGTTAAGAATGTAAAGTCAGGAACTGCGAAGAATGTGTTAAGTGTAACACCGTCAGCCACTAATGCTTTGAAAGGTTCAAAGCTGATAACTTTTAATGCATCAACGCCGAAAGCATCGCCTAAAAGTGTGAAGATAACCGCAGCAACATAACCTGCGATAATACCCATAATAAATGGGATAAGCTTTATTGTCTTTTTGCCGTATGTTGAGCAAAGCATAACAGTAAAGAGTGTGATAAGACCGCAGATAATGCATGTAAATGGTGATGCAACCATAGCACCGTCAACTACAACATTACCTTTTGTAAGGTCGCCGATAGCGTTTCCTGCGAGAGATAAACCGATGATTGAAACAGTTGGTCCGATTACAACTGCAGGCATAAGTTTGTTAATCCAGTTAACACCAACAAATTTAACAATAACAGCAATTAACACATAAACAAGACCAGCAAAAATTGCACCAAGGATAAGGCCTAAATATCCAAGTGCCATTGATGTAGCACCTGCAAATGCAGCCGCCATAGAGCCTAAGAAGGCAAAAGATGAGCCTAAAAATACAGGGCTGCTCTTTTTAGTAAATAAAATATAAACAAGTGTACGTACACCTGCGCCGAAGAGTGCAGCGGCAGGGCTCATACCATTACCGAT
>JAZSNJ010000184.1:0-10481 GCA_045536355.1 Clostridia bacterium
CCACCATTCTTTCCCTGTCTTGAAGCAATTCCGATAGAATTGGTTTCTTTAATCCATATTTTTGGTGTTAAAGTATTCAATTCCACCGAAATGGGAAGAAACTTTTCATTATGCTTATTCTCCCACAAAGTTAAAAAATCAACAGTACCACTATCTCTTAGCCACATTTGAATAGTGTAACCTGTTGATTTTTGTGGCTTGCTTCTTGCTAATTCTGTTAAAGAAATATATCCTGGATTCTGCTCTAACAAATCGTTTCTTACCTCTCTTTTCTTCTTTCTAAATTCAACACTTGGATTTTGAATTCTGCTATATCTCCAGACCTCAAATTCGTCATACAGATTTTCTAATACTTCGTTATACGCCTCCTCAGTTATAATTTCATTTTCAAGTAGCGGCTTCATATACTGTTCTTTGGCAATAATATATCGAAGCTGATTTTGAATTGCTGATTTGTCCATAGCCAATTCTCCTTTCCATTTAATAATAGAATTATATAACAAATCAGCAATTTTGTCCTTAATCTAACTTCTAACGTATCTGCAACGAGATTCTTTTTCAATAGATGCATCAACGAAATTTTCTAATGAAATAATATACGTTAAATATTTTTCATTGTTTATAGTCTTATCTATTACATCTCTTGTCCATTTATCTTTACCTGACGGAGATTTAATTCCTCGATTAAATAATTCCTCCTGGATCTTTTGAAGACTATTTCCATTTATGGCCATATCGTAAATCATTCTAACCACATCAGCTTCATCTTCTTTAATGTAAACAAAACCATCTTCATCTCTACCAAAGCCATAGCATATTCTGCCAAAAAATTTAGATTCATATATATTTAGTTTCTTCAATTTTGTACTCTCCTCTTCATTATAGTTTTTAATTTTTGAATTACTTATCATTTTATCGACTCCTTTGTTAAGATTTTTATTACCTTTTTTCAATTATCATCAATCTTTTATAGAAACAAAAAACACATCTTGATGTCACTCAAAATGTGCTTGTAATTTATAGTATTAAATTTAAAAACATCACCATTATGATGTTTTGTTTGTTAAATTCTCTCCTTAAACTCGACTCCCTCTCAGCAACTCCTACAACCTAAAACTTCCTATTCTGTTAATTTTGCATAGAAAAAGAGACAAACATCATTATAACTATGTTATAAAAAGTGTTTGTCTCTTTTGGTGGGAGAGGGTGGATTCGAACCACCGAAGCTATAAGCAGCAGATTTACAGTCTGTCCCCTTTGGCCACTCGGGAACTCTCCCATATGGAGCTGGTGATGGGACTCGAACCCGCGACCTGCTGATTACAAATCAGCTGCTCTACCAATTGAGCTACACCAGCATTTTTGGTTATTATCACTGACCGTTTCCCGTCAGCGACAAGTAAGATTATAGCAGAAGGCATACAGTTTGTCAATACTTTTTTAAAAGTTTTTTATTTTTTTATTTTCTTACATAATAGTATATTTTTTCTCCAAATTCCTTTACTTTTTAAACCTTTGGTATTATAATGATTTTATAAAATTTCTTTAAAGAAAGGAAGTATTTTAGTGAAAGATTTGACTTTGGTTGTTTTAGCAGCAGGAATGGGAAGTCGTTTTGGTGGATTAAAACAGCTTCAGCCAATTGGTCAAAATGGTGAAGTTATTTTAGACTATTCTGTAAATGATGCTAAAGATGCCGGTTTTAACAAAGTGGTTTTTATTATAAAAAAAGAACTTTTAAATGATTTTGAAGAAACTGTCGGTAAAAGAGCTAAAAAGATAATTGATGTAGATTATGCTTTTCAGGAAATTGATAAACTCCCTGATGGATATAAAGTTCCCGATGGCAGAGTTAAACCATGGGGTACTGCACATGCACTTTTATGTGCAAAAGATAAAATAGGTTCTTCTTTTGCGGTTATCAACGCTGATGATTACTATGGAAAAAACAGCCTTAAAATAATTGCTGACCATTTAAAAGAAAATGATACTCCTTGTATGGTGGGATTTCCTCTCGGCAACACCTTAACAGAAAACGGAACAGTTTCAAGAGGTGTTTGCGAAACAAAAGACGGATATCTAAAAAAAGTAACAGAGCACACTTCTATTGACAAAAATTCAGGCATTCCTTTAGACACTGTTGTTTCGATGAACCTTTGGGGCCTTCAAGCTGACATATTTGATGCTTTGGAAAAAGGTTTTGATTATTTCCTTAAAAATATGTCAAACCCACAAAAAGACGAATACTTTTTACCGTTTTTAATTGATAGTTTAATTAACAATAACGGATACAAAGTTAAAGTTTTGGTAACAGATGAAAAATGGTATGGTATGACCTATAAAGAAGATTTAGGTGCAGTTAGACAAGCTTTGGGAAAGAGAGACATTTATTAATATAAAAAACGCAACGGTCAAAACCGTTGCGTTTTTTATATTCAAAATAATTATCTTACTTTTTCAACAAGTGATGCGAATGCCTGTGGGTCATTAACTGCAAGGTCAGCCAAAACTTTTCTGTTAAGGGTGATTTCTGCTTTTTTAAGACCGTTCATAAATACTGAATATGACATTCCGTTCATTCTTGCAGCTGCACTTATTCTTGTAATCCAAAGCTTTCTGAAGTTTCTCTTCTTCTGCTTTCTTCCAACATAAGCGTAAACAAGTGATTTCATTACCGCTTCGTTAGCAGTTCTGAACTGTTTGCTTTTCGCACCTCTATAGCTTTTAGCAAGTTTTAATATTTTTTTATGACGTTTTCTTGTAGTAACAGCGCCTTTTATACGAGCCATTTCATTTACCTCCTGATTTCGTTATCGTAAAATTATTTGTAAGGAATCAACTTTTTGATTACCTTTGCGTTTGCAGGTGATGCATACGCAAGTTTTCTTAATCCTCTTTTTCTCTTAGTCGATTTCTTAGTAAGAATATGACTTCTGTAAGCACTGCCTCTTTTAACTTTGCCGTTTTTAGTAAGACTAAATCTTTTGGCAGCAGCTCTGTGTGTTTTAATTTTTGGCATTTTTGTATCTCCTTTCGAAATGTGATTAACTAATTTTTAGGTGTAACAAACATAGACATATTTCTGCCCTCAAGTTTGGGCTTTTTGTCAACTATGCCGAATTCTTCAATAGCCTGAGCACACTTAACAAGCATATCTTCCCCTGCTTTTGCATAAGCAACCTCTCTGCCTCTGAACCTTACAGTAACTTTAACCTTATCTTTCTTTTCAAGAAATTTTTTGGCCTGATTTACTTTAGTGTTCAAATCATTAGTATCGGTTGTAGGTGATAAGCGAATTTCTTTTGTGGAAACAGTTGTTTGTTTCTTTTTAGCTTCCTTATCCCTTTTAGCAAGGTCAAAACGATATTTGCCGTAGTCCATAATTTTGCATACAGGCGGAACTGCCTGTGGTGCAATTTTAACAAGGTCAAGATTTTTCTGAATGGCCTGTTGCAAAGCGTCTTTTGAAGACATAATGCCAAGCTGTTCCCCTTCAGGGCCGATAACTCTTACTTCCTTGTCCTTAATCTGCTCGTTAAGCATAGTTTCCTGTTTTTTACTGATAAGTATACACCTCCGTGATTTTTTTGCAGTCTTAAAAAATAAAAAAAGAACTGCAAACAAAACAGTTCTCACACAAAAATAAAATACTTTTAGTATTAACCCTTAAGCCTTATGCCATGGGGTGAGAAAATTACTTCTGCTTTGTTTTCGATTAATTCTAGCACTTATTTTATAATTTGTCAATAGAATTATTGAATTTTTTTGTTTTTTATGGTAAACTAACTCTATCAGTATGAAATGAGTGATTTATAATGTTAAATATACTTTTTATAGGTGATGTTGTTGGAAAACCCGGCAGAAATTTTTTAACTTCAAATTTAAACAGGATAAGAAATGAATATAATGTTGATTTTTGCATAGCAAACGGTGAAAACTCAGCTCACGGCAACAGCATTACAGCCGATTGCTTAAGACAACTTGTAAGTTCAGGCGTTGATTTTGTTACTATGGGTAATCACACTTTTTCAAGAGATGTTACCGATGTTTTTGATGATTTTGAAAACATTATAAGACCTGCAAATTTCCCTTCTCATCTTCCTGGTTACGGAAGCGGAGTTTTTGATATTGGGAAAGCTCAGATTGGTGTTATCAATGTGTTGGGCAGAGTGTTTTTAGACCCTCTTGACTCCCCTTTTACTGCCTGTGATAATGAAATAGCAAAAATTAAAGATAAATGTGATTTTATAATTGTTGATTTCCACGCTGAAACAACAAGTGAAAAAGCCGCTATGGGGCATTATCTCGATGGCAGGGTTTTAGCAGTTTTGGGGACACATACACATGTTCAGACTGCTGATGAACAGATTTTACCTTCTGGCACTGCTTTTATTACAGATGTTGGTATGACTGGCGTTAAAGACTCTGTTTTAGGCGTTAAAAAAGAAATTATTGTTGCAAGATTTGCAAAACACATAAATAAAAAGTTCGAACTTGCCGAAGGCGATGTTCAGTTTAATGCAGTTTTGATTACGGTTGATGAAAAGACAAATAAAGCAACTGAAATTACTAGAATAAATTTATAAGGTGATTTAATTGAAAAGCAAACTTAAAAGTTTATATGTATTGACAAGCATACTCTTATGCTTGTGTTTGCTTTGCTCTTGTGGTAACAAATCATACAAAGAAACTGAAATAAATCCGAATTTTGGCGGTACAATAAACATATTTGCTTATGCTACTGATTCTTTAAATCCTCTTCTAACCCGTCATCAGACCAATGCACAGGCATTGTCTTTAATGTATCATTCTCTTTTAATTCAGGAAGCTGATTTAACACACACTCCATACTTGGCAGAATATTACCGTTTTAACCAAGACGGTGAAGTATTAAACATCACCCTGAAAAAAGGAATTACTTTTACTGACGGTACACCTGTATTGGCATATCATGTTAAAAACTCACTTGATGTTTTAAAAACCAATCCTGACAGTATGTTTTACAGAATTTTCAAATATGTTTCTTCATATAAAGTGGTTTCTGATTACGAGATAATGTTGGAACTTTCGCAAAAAGGCTTTGGTGTGCTTTCTCACCTAACATTCCCTGTTGTTAAGGAAAGAGATAACCCGATTGGTTCAGGTCCGTATATTATGACTAATCGTACCGATGCAAAGATTGTTTTAAACGCAAGAAGTCAGGATAAAACAAACATTCAGACAATCAATATTATGACATACCCATCAACCGAAAGTATGGCAAATGCTTTTATGACAAATGAAATCACAGTTTTATCATCTGATTTTTACAAACTTGCTCAAACATCAACAAAATCCCGTGTAAATAAATATGAATATATTTCAGACTATTTTACATTTTTAGGTTTCAACACCGAAAATGAGTACTTAAAGAATGTATATACAAGGTATGGTATAGCGTCTTGCATTGATAAAAATGAAATGATAAACAATCTTTTAATAGGATATGCTACACCTACCAACTCTCCATTTAAACCAAATACAATTTACCACAACTTAAATAAGAATGATTTGTTATCCAGCACCGACAAGGCTTTAAAATATTTTGAAGAATCAGATTTTAAGCCTGAAGATATGGAGTTTACTCTTTTAGTTAACAAAGAAAGTTCTGCAAAAGTAAGAACTGCAGAATATATAGCATCAAGACTTATGATAGAAAAAATAAAGGTAAATGTTGTGTCTGTAGATTATGACAGATATATTGAAAAATTAGATAATGGTGAATATGATTTGTTTATAGGCGAATATGAAATGGCTCAGGATTATGACCTTTCGTTTATGCTTTCATCCTCATCTAATTATTTTAATTTTTATGATGACGAAATAACAGCTAACATAAACAGCTTCAACAATTCTACTACAAAGCAAATGCGCCAGTGCTATGCAAACGAATTGCAGACAATACTAAAAAATAAATTACCGTTTGTTAGCCTCTATTACCGTAACAATGTTTTGATATCAGATGAAAATGTTGTAGGTGATATTAAACCAACCCAATCGAACATATATAATCATATAGAAAAATGGATAGTAAAATAAAAAAGTGCCGAAAGGCACTTTTTTATTTTAAAAATCCGTTTATAATTTGTTCTTCTGCTTCTTTTTCGGTAAGACCTAATGTCATTAACTTTATAAGCTGGTCCCCTGCAATTTTACCAATTGCTGCCTCGTGAATCAAACTTGCATCAACATGTGCTGCAGTAATTTCAGGTATTGCACTTACCGTTGCATTATCCATTATTATAGCATCACATTCTGTGTGTCCGTTACAACGATTATTTCCATTCATATTAGAAACAAAAACCTGATGTGAGTTTTCCTTTGCAACTGACCTTGAAACAACATGTGTGCTTGAATTTTCGCCATTTAAATTAACAGCAAAATTGGTTTTTGCAATTTGTGTTCCGTGTGTCATAAGCTTTTCGTGAATAATAAGTGTTGCATTATCTGAAAGAACTGCTTTTGTAGTTCTGAAAGTGGAGTCTATTCCTTTAATCTGTGTTGATTCCATTTCCATATAACCGTTTTCATCTATTTCAATAATAGTTGTAGGATTCATAATGTTGGTGCCATTACCGTCCCCTGCGCCATAATGTTTTTCAATATATTTTACTTTTGCGTTTTTACCGATATGGAATGAGTGTATACCGTCATGCTGAGAATCCTGCGAACCACAGTTGTGAATTCCACATCCTGCAACAATTACAACATCAGAATTGTCGCCAATATAAAAGTCATTATAAACCAAATCGTTAATTCCTGTTTCACTTATAATCACAGGAATGTGAATACTCTCGTTTACTGTGTTTGGTTTTACTATTATATCGATACCCGGCTTGTCTGTCTTAGTTACTATATCAATATTTGCTGTTGTGTTTCTCGAATCCAAAGCGCCGTTTTTCCTTATGTTATATGCACCTTCAGGTACATCGTGAATGTCAGCAACAGCTTGTAATATATTTTTTTCTATAGAATTCATAATTTAATCATCTCGCTTTTTATATCAAAGTTTGTCTGTTAAAGTTTTGCATACAGCTGCTTTATTTAAAAGTGTTGGCATAATCTCATCTTTAGGACCGTCATTTGCAATTTTACCATCTGCCACAACAATAATTCTGTCCGCAATATTTAATATTCTTTCCTGATGTGAAATAATAATTAAAGACCCGTTGTTCTTTTGGTGCATTTTTTCAAACACCTGGATTAAGTTGCCAAAGCTCCAAAGGTCAATCCCCGCTTCAGGTTCATCAAAAAGTGACAGTTTAGTTCCTCTTGCGTTTATCATCGCAATTTCTATTCTTTTTAATTCTCCGCCCGAAAGCTTTTCATTTACTTCTCTGTTTACATAGTTTTTAGCGCACAAACCAACTTCTGAAAGGTAATCACAAACTTCTGAAACAGTAAGTTCTTTCCCTGCTGCAAGCGCAATCAAGTCGCTTACAGTTATACCTTTAAAACGAACAGGCTGCTGAAAAGCATAGCTTATGCCTTTTTTTGAGCGTTCTGTAATTGAAAGATTGGTTATATCTTCACCGTCTAAAATGACCTGACCTGATGTTGGAGTATAAATACCTGCAATCACTTTGGCTAGTGTTGATTTTCCCCCACCGTTAGGGCCTGTTAAAGCTACAAAATGCTCATCAATTTTTAAATTTATGTCTTTAAGGATTTCCTTTTCGGTTCCTTCTTCTTCAACATTAAAGCTGATATTTTTAAGTTCTAACATTTAAAAATCTCTCTTTCCGTAACGCTTGATTTTTGCTTATTAAAGCATTATTAGATTGTAGCATAGTTTATAAAAATTGTCAATTATTCTGCCACAAACTCTACAGTTTCTTTAAATGAAATTTTTTCTATAATTTCGGGAATTTTTTCTTCTCCTTTTTTATAGCTTTCAACAGTATTTGGCATAAACTGCACATCTGTAGGATAAGTTATAACCACATTATATTTTGTGTCGTTTTCTGTAATAATATAACCTAATAGTTTGTATGACGGTAAAAATGTATAGTCTTCTTCGAAATCAAAAATTTCTATAGAGAATAATCTGCCCCCACCAAATTCTTCGTGGCTTAATTTATCATAAAAGCTTAATATGTAATTTGGGTTTTCCTCATTATACAATTTATAAATAGTGCTTCCACAGCAATTTTCAGGAATTTTTACGGTGTAGTAAGCCGTATCAACAACAGCTTCATCTTGTGGTTTAGTATCTACAGGTGGCAAAACCAATTCTTCATTCTTTGGTGTGCATCCTGCAAATGATACTATAAGCATAAATAAAACAGCAAATATTATTTTTTTCATCATTACACCTCTTTAATCAAAAAATAACATATTAATCATTTGTAAAACTAAAATATGCAAAGGATAGAATACATAAAAAAACATTTTCATATTCCCTTTTCCACGCTTACCCGAGTATAAAAAAAGCAATAAAAGTGCTAACAGAGAGTAATACTGTATCTTTCCTAATGACACAAATAAAATAACAAGTCCCAGTCCAAACATAATTATGTTAACAGTTAAGTTGTTAAGCTTTTTCTCTGTGTTTTTAAAAAAAGTTGCAAAAACAGGTGCCATACATCCCCAAAAGCCATAATCAATGTCTAAATATATGTTTAAAAGATAAACTGTTACTACAGCAAGAAGAAAAATTAAAACTGCGACTACTTTTCCCCAATATGTAGCTTCAGGCAAAAACAGTTGCTTTTTTACAAACTGCAGTAAATAAATTAAAAGTATTGAAATTGAAAATGTAACAAGTATTCCCATATATGTGCTACGGTCATAAATATAGTAAAAAATCTGGCAAATTATCGCTAAAACAAAAATGCCTGAAAAATACTTTAATTTATTTTTGGTATAGTGTGCACCTTCTGCAATCATAAATGCAAATATTGGGAATGATAGTCTGCCAATAATTCGAAAAACTATATATTCAGGGTACAAAATATAGCCAATATGGTCTATTAACATAAAAAAAGCAGCAATAATTTTCAAAGCATTCCCACTTAAAAGCATTGGTTTTGCCATTTTGTTCATTACTCATTCCCCACTTAAAGTTTATAATATGGCTTTTCTTAAAACTGATTTTTCAACACAATAGCCCCGGTACAGTTACACTTACGGGTATTACTTCCATAAGCTTTTCCTTTTTATTTTTTAGAAAGTCTAACTATTTCATCATGTAATAAATGCCAGTTTCCATTATCATTTGTTTTAATTTTCTTGTCCGTCTCCCATAACTCTTTACCGGGATTATTATTGTGCTTAATATCGCTGTTGACATACTCTAAAAAATATTGTTGCAACTGACTGTGTAATATTTGAGCCTCTTTAATCAAATTTGATTTGTTTTTCATAACCCTTATTAAAAGTTTATAATCATCAACAAGATATGATAAAAGCATATCTCTTTTCGGATAAATTGTATTGTAAAAAACAACTTCCTCTTCTATCTTATCACAAATATCATCAGCATACGCTAACGAAAATTCAAAATATTCGTTAGGTTCATCGCCTGAATACATATTTTCATATAAATCAGATAATTGCTGTGTGTTTGCTATTATGTAATTTGAAATATGATTTGATATTTTTTGTTTGTTAATTGCTTGTGTTATATTAAACACTACCGAAACAACTAATAGAATACACAATACTGCAAACAATTTTTTCACAAATAACTCCTCCCCGTTACATACAGTTATATATTTAACGCTAACCTATATAAGTTAATAACTTAAGTTGTAATAAACTCATTTTCAACCTTTAAAAATCAATTTCTCATTACTGTGCCTATTACATCAAAATTCATCATATCGACATAAATAACAATGGGACCTAACAAGCCATCATGAATTGTGTTAAAAGTAATTTTATACACGCTTTTACCTACAAGATTAACTTCATCCTCAAAAAAGTATATAAACGGTTGTTTATTAAAAACATATTCTTCAACCTTAGGATTGTCAATATTAATAATAGTTTTTTTGATTTTATCATCAAGTTTTTCTATTGCTTTTTCTACGGCAATTTGCGAAATTTCCTCTTGTGGAGCATAGTTATATCCCCAGCATGAAAAAACAACAGGTTTGTTATTCTTCATTCGGTGCATATCAATAGCATAAGCAACACTAATAGCAATAGCTATAAACAGAATTATTGTTATAATTATAATAATCTTCTTTTTCATATACTATCTCCTTTTATGTATGATATGCTATTAATAATCCAAAGTCTCAATCTATAGGAAAGGCAATTCATTGCGACTTGAAAACAAGTCGCATATGATTTTGTCAAGTTAGGGACAAAAAAATTTAATTGTTTATCGGCACTTTTTTATCGGCGGTTTTTATCGGCGGTTTTAAAAACCGCCGATAAATTCATACGATTACAATGCCTTACTATAGGCTTCCCCTTGAGGGGAAGGCTTTTTA
>JAZSNJ010000129.1:0-6270 GCA_045536355.1 Clostridia bacterium
TTTCACCCTGTTGAAATTGAAAAACCAAATCCGCAGTATGCTGCACTTTTACAGGAACAGCTCGGAGGCGGAAACGGAGAATTAAAAGCGGCAATGCAATATATGTCACAAAGTTTCAGAATTAAAGACCCTGAAATAAAAGATTTGTTTTTGGATATTGCAGCAGAAGAACTTGGCCACATGGAAATGATTGCTCAAACCATAAATTTGCTTAATGGGCATGATGTAGATGCATCAAAGGTTACAGCAGGTGAAATTCAGACTCATGTAATTTTAGGTCTTAATCCGGGACTTATGAATGCATCAGGCTATTCATGGACAGCAGATTATGTAACAGTAACAGGAGATTTATGTGCAGACCTTCTATCGAACATTGCATCAGAGCAAAGAGCAAAGGTGGTATATGAATATTTGTACCGACAAATTGATGATAAGTGTGTAAAAGAAACAATAGATTTTCTTTTAAATCGTGAAGAAGCTCATAATCAGATGTTCAGAGATGCTTTTAACAAAGTTCAAAGCACAGGCTCTAACCGTGACTTTGGCACTACAAAAGCTGCAAAAATGTATTTTAGTATGTCCGAACCATCGCCCGATAACAATAAAATTTCCGAAAAAGAAGTCAAAAAGCCTTCATTCATTTAAAAAATGCCCTGCGTTAGCAGGGCGTTTTTTAAATTATAAGTATTTAGCTATAATTGTTTCCATTTTCTCTAATTTTTGTTCAATATCTTTAACAAGTAAGAATTGATTTCTTGCTCTGTCTAAATTATGATGTTCTTTATGAATTTTAAAATATGTATCTCCGTTTATGTAGTCTGCTAGAAATCTTATACCGCATTCGTATGTCATAATAAGAGGAGCCAGAGGAAGAAGTTTTATCTCGGCTTTAGTTAAATGTTTTCCGGTTTCAGATAAAAAGCCTTTGGTAAATGCTTCAAACTTGCTTAAATCAAAACTGATTTTTGACGGGTCTGTTTCATCTTCGGCTGCACTTGCTGCCGAGGTTCTTAATGCATCACCGTAATCGTAAAGAACAGAGCCGGGCATAACCGTGTCAAGGTCTATAACACAAATTCCTTCAAGCGTTTTTTCATCAAAAAGGACATTGTTAAGTTTTGTGTCATTATGTGTAATTCTGAGTAAAACGGTACCTTTTGCTATTTCACCTGTAATTGCTGAAGCATATTTTGAATATTCTTTAGCAAATGCAAGTTCGTCTGCTACATCTTTTACTCTGTTCTTACAATCCTTTGAAACTGCGGTGTTTAACTGTTCTATGCGGCAAGGAGTATTGTGAAAATCAGGGATTGTTTCAAACAATGTTTCGGCAGGAAAGTCTGATAAAAGCTTTTGAAATTTACCGAAAGTTTTGCCTGCACTCGTAATAACATCAAGATTATCTGTAACATCAAGGCTTACGCTGTTATCAACAAAGTTATACATTCTAAAGTAAGCGTCTTCATCATGCTTATAATATGTTTCGTTGTGAATTGTCGGTATGATGGTTAAAGTTTCTCTTTTTTCATCTCCGTTTGAAGCAATAATTTTTTTCCTTAAATGCTCAGTTACTCTGTAAATATTGCTCATAACCTGCTCCGGATTTTTAAACACCTTAGTATTTATTCTCTGGAGAATAAATTTGGGTGTTATATTTACAAGATATGTATCGTTTATGTGTCCGTTTCCATACAATTCAATATCGGTATCAATATTAAACATTTTTAAAATATCTTTAAGATTGTATGTCTTATCTTCATAATTTGCTGCAGTCATAAAACTACTCCTTTTAATTTAATTCTTAATCCATTATAATATCATTTTACAAAAAAAGATTTGCACAAAAGAAAATTTGTTTTACACTATTGTTTAAAAACACTTGCTTATATACAAAATGTTTGATATTATAAAAAAGAGGTGATAATATGGCGCAATACACAGGAGCAAAGCTGAAAAACGAAATTAATATAGGCAAACTATACAGTGTTCATTACTTTGAATATCCAGTTAACTTTTCTTTTTGCGGCGAAAAACATAATTTCTGGGAATTTGTGTATGCCGATAAAGGGAATGTTACAGTCTTCGCAGGAAAAGAGTCATTTGTGCTAAAGCAAGGCGAAGGGGTATTTCATAAGCCTAACGAATGGCATAATATTTCTGCCCCCGATGATATTGCTCCCAATGTTTTTATTGTGTCATTTGAGTGTGAATCACCTGCTATGAAGTTCTTTGAAAATAAAATTTTGTCAGTAGGGCAGGAACAAAAACTGCTTATTTCGAAAATTATGTCCGAATATACAGCTTCGTTTTCCACACCTCTCGATAATCCATACACAAAATCGCTTACAAGAAAAAAAGAACAAAGGTTTGGAGCGGAACAGCTTATAAGGCAGTATATAGCAGAGTTTCTTATTTCTTATTTGAGGCATGAAAATAGTCCTGTTCAAAGGTCGGTCTTAAATCTAAACCGTGATAATCAACTGCTGAATTTGCTTGAAACTTATATGATTGACCATATAAAAGAAAAAATCACAATAGATGATTTGGTAAGATACAGCGGAACAAACAAAACTACGGTGACTGCTATTTTTAAAAACAATCTTGATTTAGCTCCTATCGAGTATTTTATATTATTAAAAGTAAGTGCGGCTAAACAGTATTTGAGGGAAAATAATTATAATATATCCCAGATAGCAGAGATATTAGGTTATGCAAATGTCCACTATTTTTCCAGACAGTTTAAAAAAACAACGGGTATGACACCGTCAGAATATTCACTGTCTATTCAGTCGGTTATGAAACCTTTGTAAAAACAAACAGCACACCAAAAATGTTGAAAAAAGTTAATTTTTATGTTACAATAATAAAAAAAGAAAGGTGTGGGTTAATTTGTTAAAAGGAATTCCGTCAATTATTTCACCGGAGCTTTTAAAAACTCTGGCAGAAATGGGACATGGGGACGAAATTGTTATTTGCGATGCCAACTGCCCTGCTATGAGAATTAACAATAAAGTTATAAGATGCGATGGCAAAAATGGTCCCGAAATTGCAGAAGCTATTTTAAAGCTGATGCCTCTTGATACTTATGAACAGCCTGTTTATTTAATGGGAAAGGTTAAAGGGGATGAAAATGTTAAAACCCCTAACTGGGACGAGTATGAAGAAGTAGTTAAAAAGCATACCGATAAAAAGATTGACTATCTTGGACGCTTCGAGTTTTATGACAGAGCAGCTAACGCCTATGCAATCGTAATAAGCTCTGACTTAAGACCATACGGAAACATAATACTTAAAAAGGGCGTATTAAACGAAGAACAATAAAATGGGATGTAAAAATTGCCCAGAACGAAAAAGGCTTTAATTTTAAAAGCCTTTTTTCTATGAACTTTCCTCACCACTCGGCGTATCGATATACGCCTTCGGGTACCCTTAAGGCTCGAAAAGTCCATTCTGAACAATTTTTCCTATCCCATTAAATTAGGCAGACACATTTGGGTTGTGTCTGCCTGTTTTTTATTTGATTAACACTCTATGGAATACTTTCTTGCCTTTTTTAATAATAAGTCCATCATCGGTAAACATATCTTGGGTTACTACACCATTAAAATCGGTATACTTTTCATTGTTTATTGAAAGACCGTTTTGTTGAAGAAGTCTTCTTCCTTCACTTTTAGATGCAATTAATTTTGCTTTGATCAAAAGGTCCATAACTGTCATCACACCAACATCTTCTTTTGTTATTTCGGTTGTTGGCATATCATCACTTATTCCACCGTTTGCAAATACTTTTTCCGCAGCTTCTTTAACCTGATTTGCAATTGCTTCGCCGTGAACAAGCTTTGTAACCTCAAAAGCTAAAATCTTTTTAGCCTTATTAAGGTCTTGTCCTTCCCATTTTTCCATTTCACGGATTTCATCCATCGAAACAAAGGTAACAAGCTTTAAGCAGTTAATAACATCACTATCCTGCACATTTACCCAATACTGATAAAAATCATAAGGTGAGCATTTTTCGGCATCAAGCCAGAGTGCACCTTTTGATGTTTTACCCATCTTTTTACCCTCTGAAGTTGTAAGAAGAGTAAATGTCATGCCATAAACCTGTTTTTGTTCTTTTCTTCTGCAAAGGTCAATACCAGCTAGTATGTTTGACCACTGGTCGTCCCCGCCAAGTTCGATCTGACAACCATATTCTTTATTTAAAACATAAAAGTCATAAGCCTGCATTAACATATAGTTAAATTCCAAAAATGATAAACCTTTTTCAAGTCTTTGCTTAAAGCACTCAGCAGTAAGCATTTTGTTTACAGAAAAGCATGAGCCGATATCTCTTATAAAATCAATATAGTTAAGTTTTAAAAGCCAGTCAGCATTGTTTACCATTAATGCCTTTCCGTCAGAAAAGTCAATTATTCTTGAAAGTTGTTCTTTAAACTTTTCGCAGTTGTGGTTAATTGTTTCGGTGGTCATCATCTGGCGCATATCAGTTCTTCCTGACGGGTCGCCGATATGACCTGTGCCTCCGCCAACCAAAGCAATTGGTCGGTGTCCTGCGTCCTGCATGTGTTTCATAACCACCATCTGTAAAAAGTGGCCAACATGCAAACTGTCAGCTGTCGGGTCAAACCCAATATAAAAAGTAACCTTTTCTTTGCCTAAAAGTTCTCTTATTTCTTCCGGATGAGTTGTCTGTGCAATAAGACCTCTTTCCAGTAAAACATCATATACATTTCTTTGTTCCATGGTAACTTTCCGTCCTTATTCAAAATATATATTATTCTATATTATATTTGGTTTTTTGTCAAGATAATGGTAGATTTTTAAAGGAAAGTGTGATACAATGTTTAAGGTGATTAAAATGACTTTAAAATTATATGATATAAACGCTTATGATACTTTATTTAAGGCTCGGGTTGTATCTTGCGAAAAGACAGATAATGGATATAAAGTGCTTCTTGATAAAACCTTGTTTTTCCCTGAAGAGGGTGGACAAGGCTGTGATAAAGGAACTTTAAATGGCGAAAGTGTTTGTTATGTTGAGCTTTCAGGTGATGACATTTATCATTATACCAAAGCCCCATTTAATACGGGTGATATTGTAACGGGTGAGATTGATTTTAAAAATCGCTATCGTAATATGCAGCACCACACAGGGGAGCATATTTTATCAGGCCTTGCATATAAACTTTTTGGTTTCCAGAATGTAGGATTTCATTTAGGCACAGATGATGTAACTATGGATATAAGTGGAGTGCTTTCAAAAGAGCAGATTAAAATGCTTGAAAACAAAGCAAACGAAGTTGTCTTTTTAAGAAAATATGTAAAAGGCTATTATCCCGAAAAAGAAGAACTGAAAAACATCTCCTACAGAAGTAAACTTGATTTAACCGAAAATGTAAGAATAGTTGAAATTGAAGATACAGACTTTTGTGCTTGTTGTGCTCCGCATGTAAAAAACACATCTGAAGTCGGTATAATTAAAATTACTGAATATTTAAACTGGAAAGGCGGAATGAGATTTTTTATAAAGTGTGGGTTTGACGCTTATAAAGAATACGAAATTTTAAAGGAAAACGCAAGAAGCGTTTCGGCGCTTTTATCAACCAAACAATACGAAATTGCAGAGGCTGTTTCAAAACTTAAAAGCGATTTTGATGAATTAAAACTTGAAAAATCCAAAGCATTAAACGCTTTAGCATTAAAAAGTGTAGAAACTTTAAATCAAAACATCTTTTTGTTTGACTTTGATGATTTAGACGCTCTTCGAGAGGCAGTAAACGAAGGGGCTAAAAAACATAAAATCTTTGTGGGACTTATTAAAAAAGACAACGGATTTAAATACATAATAGGAAGCAACGAAATAAACCTAAAAGAACTTAAAGATGATATTAACGGTTCCCTTAACGGAAAAGGTGGGGGAACAGATAAGATGATTTCGGGCACATTCAACACAAGCCTTGAAGAAATAACAAATTATTTTAAGGAGTAAAAAATGGAAGAACTGATAAGAATAGGATATAACTTAAAAAAAGACAAGCTTTTACAGATGGCAGAAATAATTAATTCTGAAATAGATGAAAATATGTTAGAGGTATATGACCTTTTGTATGCTTATAATGAAAAAAAGGAGCTTGTTGCAATAGAGTTTTACACAGAAAACAAAAACGAAATCTTAAATGTATTGGATTCTTTCTTCGAAAAAGCACCTACCTTTAAAGAAATAAATCCTGAAGATGAATTTTTATCTGATTTTGTGTTTTATGATGGTGA
>JAZSNJ010000056.1:0-5750 GCA_045536355.1 Clostridia bacterium
ATCGGGGCTATGAATTCTGAAATGAAGAGCAAAAAATGGCTCTGGGGAGGAATTTTACTCCAGCTTGGTGTAGGTTACACAGTAGGATATTTAGTATATCAGATTGGTACATTAATCACTACAAGCACATTTGGAAATGGCTTTGTCCCGGGACTTATAGCGGTTTTGATAATGGTTGGAATTGTTATATATCTTTGTATAAATGCAGATAAGAAGTTAAAAAAAGAATATGGCTCAAACAAAGAAAAACAACCGGTTAAGATGTGAGGATTGATATGACTGATATTATTGTTATTGTAATTTTGACTTTAATTATAGGGTTTGCTTCATATTATATTTACAAATCCAAAAAAAACGGTGCAAAATGTATAGGCTGTCCGTACTCAAATTCGTGTGGGAAACCAGAGTGCACCTGCAATAAAGAAAAAGACTCTTTATGAGTCTTTTTTTATTACAATTAATTTGACTAATATATGTTTTTTTGATAAGATATAAAAAAAGAAAGGTGAGTGAAAATATGAAAAAAATAATAGCAATAATTATTTCGGTTACATTGATTTTATCAAGCTTTAGTGCTTTTGCATCGGGAGCAGATGATATTAAAGCTGTTTTAGAGATAATAAAACCAAGAATTATGGATACTTCTGGGTTTTCAAATTTTCAGTCCAATGAAAATGATTATTCAGGTTACAAAACTTATGAATTTTACTGGGATAACGATACTGAGCCTTACGAACACTTAAACATAAGTGCAACTAAAGACGGAACTATAATTCATTACTATTACAGCATTGGTACAAAACAGACAGAAAAAAGAGAAGATGCTTTTACACTTTATACCAAGGAAGAAATCATTAATAAAGCACAAGACCTTTTAAATTCCCTTAATCCATCAATGACAGATGAAAAATTCAAAGTAGAAAACATTAGTTTTCATAACTTTGGTGATAGAATAAGCTTTTCTGTAAGAAGATATTATAAAGATGTTTTGGTTAAAGCAGACACAGGAAATTTAACATTGGATTCTGAATTAAAAAACATACTTTCTTTCAGAATTAACTATTCTGATGTTAAAAGCTTTGAAGAAGGCGAAGTTGTAGAAAAAGAGGACGCCTATAAAGCATTTAAAGAAAAAACTCCGCTTAAGCTTTATTACTCAAAAGAAACTGCAGACGAAAACAAAAAATTTGTTTTAAAATATAAACAGACAGATGTGAACAAGTATATCTCTGCTTTAAATCTTGAAGTAGTTGAGGCAATTGTAAATGCCGAAATATTTGGTACAAACGAAAGCCTTAAAGACTCTGTAATGTCAGGCGGGTCTGGATTAACAGAGCTTGAACAGGCGGAAATAAACAAAATATCTGAAAACTATCCATCGGATAAAGTTTTAAAAAGTTTTTATGAAAGCCAGTATTTTGAAAAACCTGAAAATTTAGAATTAATATCAACAAGACTTTATAAAACATCAGGTGGTGAGTATAAATATAACTTCAATTTCAGAGGAGATAATGATTACGAAGCCGGTCTTACCGTTTCAGCTGAAAATGGAGTGATTGACAATTTTTATACCTTTACCAAAGAACAAGAAACATCAGTTAATGAAGAATTAGTTAGGGAAATACATAAAGCCTTAAATCCTGATTTTGATAAATATGTTATGGACGAAACAGGAAGTTTTACAAGACAAATAAACGGAGTTTTAGTAGAGAGCGATAAAGTAACAATATGTATGAATAATTCCGGCAAAATTACCAAATATTCAAGAACCTTTAATGATTATGAATATGAGCCTCTTGATGGAATAAAATCATTTGATAGAATTTCAGATATCGTATTTGAAAAGCTCCCATATAAACTTATGTATGTTATAAACGATAAAGATGCAAAGCTTGTATACGGTTTTGATTATGGTAATATATCTGTAAAAGCATCAACGGGAGAAATTGAATTTTTAAATGAAAATGTTGAGTTTTCTTATAACGATATAGACAATCATTATGGTAAACGCTATATTGATATTGTGTCAAACCTAAATATTGGATTTGATGAAGAAAGCTTTAAGCCTGACTCTCAAATGGCATTTTCAGAATTTGTTCAGCTTTTATATTTAACCCGTGTAAGTACCGCTTCAAATACACAGATTTTAAATAGTGTAGCACTTAAAAATCAGGCTGAAAGCTTTATAAAACAGATTGGTATTGATGATATCGGAGAAACTGTTACAAGAGAACAGTCTGCAATTTTAATAACAAAAATGCTTGGACTTTCACATATAGCCGATATGGATATTTTTAAAACCATTTATAAGGATACAACCGAAAATTTGGGACATATTAATATTGCTACAAAGCTTGGCGTTTTTAAGGGTGATGAAAATAATTGCTTTAAGCCTTATGAAACATTAACAAGGGCAGACGGTTTTATAGTATTTGTAAACTTACTTAATGTAGCTGAAATTTAATTTAAGCGGGGAGAATAATGGACGAAAGATTTCTGGTGTTTTTAGATATTGACGGCACACTCGCAAAACACGAAAAGGTTATAAAAGAAAATATTGATGCAATTAGAAAAGTCCGCGAAAAAGGACACCTTGTTTTTATAAATACAGGGCGTGGATACCAAAATATTCCTGAGTATATAAGAAATGCCGACTACATTGACGGATTTGTAGCAGGAATAGGTGCACATATTGTAATAAAAGAAGAAACAATATTTTCAAACCCAATGGATAAAGATTTGATAAATGGTGTCGTAAATGCTTTTTTAGGAAGTAAACATTATGTATTTTTCGAGGGGGAAGACAGCCTTATTCAAATAGGTACAGTGCCTCTTAATAACATTAAATTATGTATAACCGAAAAAGATGGTTATACAGGGGAACTTTTAAAGCATAAGATTTCTAAATTCACCATAATGAATCAGGGTGAATACACAAAAGAGCAAAAAGAAGCTTTAAATGCTGTAAGGCTTATTGATATGAACCGTTACTGCGAGGGGACAATGAAAGAAAACAGCAAAGGTGAGGGACTTAAAAGGGTTGCCGAATATTACAATATCCCTATTGAAAGAACAATTGCTATGGGAGACAGTAAAAACGACATTGAGATGCTAAAATCAGCGGGAACGGCAGTTGTTATGGGGGACGGACAGATTGAAGCAAAACAGTACGCAGATTTTGTTTCTGTTTCATGTCAGCAGGGCGGAGTAAAACACGCGTTGGAAAAACTTCTGTTAAAATGAGTAAAATGTGATGATTTAATAAAATCATCACATTTTTATTGTAAAATATGTAAAAAAGTGTTATACTTAATTACAGTAATTAAAGCATAAGAAGAAGGTAATCAAAATGACAAAGATTGATATTTTTTCAGGCTTTTTGGGAGCGGGTAAAACCACCCTCATTAAAAAGCTTATCAAAGAAGCATACAAAAACGAAAAACTTGTTTTAATAGAAAACGAGTTTGGTGAAATCGGCATTGACGGCGGCTTTTTAAAAGAAGCGGGAATTGAAATAACCGAAATGAATTCAGGCTGTATTTGTTGTAGCTTAGTTGGTGATTTCGGAGAAGCCCTTACTAAAGTTTTAGATGAGTTTAAGCCTGACCGTATTTTGATTGAACCGTCAGGTGTCGGTAAATTAAGCGATGTCAAAAAGGCTGTATCAAGCAAAGATGTTTTAATTAATTCTGCCACAACCGTAATTGATGCATCAAAATGCAAAATATATATGAAAAACTATGGTGAGTTTTATAATGACCAGATTGAAAACGCATCTTGTATCATATTAAGCAGAACAAAAGACATTGAAGAACAAAAATTAGACACTTGCATTAAACTTTTAAGAGAACATAACAAAGAAGCAGTTATTATAACAACCCCATGGGATGATTTAACAGGTGATATGATTTTGTCAGCTATGGAGCAGAAAACTACCGTTTCAAACACTATTAAAGAATTAGAACATGAACATCATCACCACCACGATGAACACTGTGATTGCCACGAGCATCACCATCACCATGATGAACACTGTGATTGCCATGAGCATCATCATGAGCACCATCACCATGCAGACGATGTTTTTAAAAGCTGGGGAACAGAAACTTTAAATAAATATACAGTTAATCAGGTTGAAAACATATTAAAAGAGCTTTCCAAAGCCGAACAGTTTGGCACTGTACTTCGTGCCAAAGGTATTGTAAAATCAGAAAATAATGAATGGATACATTTTGACTATGTTCCGTCAGAAATCTCTGTAAGATTGGGTCAGGCCGATGTAACAGGCCGAATTTGTGTTATCGGTTCTAAAATTGATGAAGAAGAAATTTCAGAATTGTTTGGAGTGAATTAAAATGTTATCACCTGAAATACCGGTTTATCTTTTTACAGGTTTTCTTGATTCGGGTAAAACTAAGTTTATCCAGGAAACAATGGAAGATAAACGATTTAATATAAGAGAACCAATACTTCTTTTAGTGTGTGAAGAGGGTGAGGAAGAGTATGAGCCTTTAAAATTCACATCTAAAAAAGTATTTGTGGAGTATCTGGAAAGTGAAGAAGAAATTAATTCTGTAACTTTGGAAGAATACTTAAAAAAGCATAATGCCAAAACCGTAATTTTTGAATTTAACGGTATGTGGAGTGTAGATAATTTATATAACAGTATTCCATCTAATTGGATAATTTATCAGGAAATGATGTTTGCACATGCACCCACAATTTTATCCTTTAACCAGAATTTCAGGAACTTAGTAGTTGATAAATTAAAAAACCCTGAACTTGTTGTGTTTAACAGATGCGATGACGATACCGATATTATGGCACTTCATAAATTGGTGAGAGGTGTATCAAGAAAACCACAGATAATTTATGAACGCTTTGATGGTGCTATAAAACAAGACGATTTTGTTGACCCTCTGCCATTTGATGTAAATGCAGATGTCATAAAAATCGAAGATAAGGATTTTGCACTCTGGTATCGTGATTTAGTTGAAGAAACCGAAAAATATGACGGTAAAACCGTAAGCTTTAAAGGTATCGTAGCAACTGATAAAAAGCTTCCTGATGATAGCTTTGCAGTTGGAAGACATGTAATGACCTGTTGTGTAGAAGATATTGAATATAAAGCTGTTGCAGCAATAAACAGCCCTATAAATGATCTTAAGAAAGCAGAATGGGTAGACATAACCGCAAAAATCAAAATAGATTCACATAAGCTCTATAAAAACAAAGGTCCGGTTTTAATGATTAAAAGCATTAAAAGGTGCAGAGCGCCTGAAGAACCTGTTGCAACATTTTATTAATCAAAAAGAAAGGTTAGCATAATAATGAAACGAAATGTAATAATTTTAATAATAGTTTTAGCAGTAATTGTGTCGGCTTTAGGAATAGTTTTTCTGTCAGCTTTATCTGAAAAAAACGAAATAGGAACAGAAAAGATCATAACAGTTACAGTTGATTATGGTAATGGAACATCAGACGAATATACATTAAAGACAGAAGCCAAGTTTTTAGCTGATGCTTTAAAAGAAAATAAAATGATTGAGGGCGAAAACGGAAGCTACGGTATGTTTATTACAACAGTAAATGGTGTAAAAGCCAACCCAGACCAAAAGCAGTGGTGGAAAGTTACCAAATCAGGAGAGCAACTTTTAACAGGTGTTTCAAGCATTGAGATTTCAGATAGTGATAAGTATGAACTTACACTTACAACAGGATATGATACCCTAATAGAATAAAAAGCACCA
>JAZSNJ010000012.1:0-3839 GCA_045536355.1 Clostridia bacterium
GCCATTAAAATATAATCTCCGTCATTCAAGCTTTCCAATACTTTCACATTTTCAGATAAAGCTTTTAAGTCGCCTTTCTTTCTTGCGAAAAGAATTGAAAATGATGTTAAAAATATATCGTCCGGCACAATTTCATCTACCATTTTGAAAGCCTGACTGTCTGTTATCACAAGAGCAGGTTTTTTAGATAGCATTTTTAAAGTGTTTTCAAGCTCGTGTTCACGACAGACTACACTTGTAGCTCCCACATCTAAAATTTCACGGATTGTTTGCTGCTGTGGCAGAATTAATCTTCCTTTAGGTGCAGATTCATCAATAGGTGTAACCAAGACAACCAAATCACCTTTTTTAACAAGGTCAGAAACAAGTGGCTGTGGATTTTCCTTAGCTTTAAGCGATGCAATTTTGTTTTTTAAGTCTTCAATGTTTTCGCCTGTTACAGAGCTTACATAAAGTTCGTTTTCTTTTCTTTCCTTTGTTAAATCAGCCTTATTAAAGACGGTTATATATAGAATATTCTTTTCTTCAAACTTTTTAATAAGTTCTGTTTCGGTTTTGTCAATTTCTTCATTTGCAGGGATAACCAAAATTGCTATATCGGTTTTATCTAAAACTTCCAAAGCCTTTTTAACTCTCATTGTGCCAAGCTGTCCCTCATCATCTAAACCCGGTGTGTCAATTAATGTAACAGGACCTAATGGTAAAAGCTCCATATTTTTAAACACAGGGTCGGTAGTTGTGCCTAAAACATCCGACACAACTGCAATATTTTGTTTTGTTATTGCATTTATTAAACTTGATTTTCCTGCATTTCTTTTGCCGAAAATACCTATATGAATTCTGTCTGCTAAAGGGGTATTATTTAAACTCATAGTTTTACTCCTTAAAATCTGAAATCTCGTATGCCGCCTGAAATGTTTTTGATATTATTTTCTGCAATTTCACGCACTTTTTCATTAGGAATGTTATTAAGTTCTGCTTCTATAAGCTTTTCACCTTTTTGACGGGTGTCTTCTGATGCATAGTCTTCAAGATATTCTTTTAATGTCATAAGTGCGTTTGGATGACAGCAGTTCTGGATCTGACCGTGTTTCAAAAGTGTCATAAATCTGTCGCCCGTTCTTCCCTCACGGTAACATGCTGTGCAAAAGCTTGGAATGTAACCGCAGTCAATAAGCCAGTTTACAACTTCATCTAATGTTCTTGTATCGCTTACATCAAACTGTGATGAGTTTTCTTCTTCTCTTTCAGGCTTATCGTATCCGCCAACGCTTGTTTTAGAGCCACCGCTTATTTGTGAAATGCCCAAATGGAGTGCTCTTTCTCTGCACTCTTTAGACTCTCTTGTAGAAATTATCATACCTGTATAAGGTACTGCAATTCTTATTAGGGCAATGATTTTTTCAAATATTTCATCGCTTATACCATTGTCAAAAGATGATGCGTCAATTCCTGTTGCAGAGCGTATACGGGGAACACTTATTGTGTGCGGGCCTACTCCGTGTACTGCTTCCAAATGGTCTGCGTGCAATAAAAGACCTGCAAACTCGTATCTGTAAAGTTCTAAGCCGAACAACACACCAAGACCTACATCGTCAATCCCGCCTTCCATTGCTCTGTCCATAGCTTCTGTGTGGTAGGCGTAGTTATGCTTTGGTCCTGTCGGGTGTAATTTTTCGTAGCTTTCTTTGTGATATGTTTCCTGGAAAAGAATATATGTTCCTATTCCTGCTTCTTTTAATTTTCTGTAGTTTTCAACAGTTGTTGCTGCTATGTTTACATTAACTCTTCTTATTGCACCGTTTTTGTGCTTTATTGAATATATGGTGTTGATGCACTCTAAAATATATTCAATTGGGTTATTTACAGGGTCTTCGCCTGACTCTATGGCAAGTCGTTTATGTCCCATATCCTGAAGCGCAATAACCTCTCTTTTAACTTCTTCCTGTGTAAGCTTTTTACGGGTTATATGTTTATTGTTATAGTGATATGGGCAGTAAACACAACCGTTTACACAATAGTTTGAAAGATAAAGAGGTGCAAACATTACTATTCTGTTTCCGTAAAAGTCTTTCTTAATCTGTTCTGCAAGTGCATAAATTTCTTCCAGTTTTTCCTTGTTTTCACAAGCAAGAAGTACCGATGCCTCTTTATGGTTTAAGCCTTGTCTTTTTTTAGCTTTTTCGATAATTTCATCAATTAACTCTAAATTGTCTTTGTTTTGGTCTGCATAAGAAAGTGTATCTAAAATTTCCTCATGGCTTATAAATTCTTCTGCTTTTAATGATTTTGGATTGTACATAAAATTACCTCTTTTCTTCTATATAGTCGCCTTTATTTATAACAATTTTATAACCTGCATCTAAAACCTGTTGTTTTAATTTGTTTAGGCCCTCTGCAGCTTCCTCGTTAAGATGTGCTTTATTATCATAAAGAGCATAATTTGCTCTGTTTTTTATTGGTGATAAATTTGGCATAATAACATTTGCCCCTGCCTTTAGTGCCTTAATTCTCCCATCACCCGACAGCGTTGCAAGTGCAGTTGTTGCAGGAATTAACGCATTTTTAAGTGTAAGTCTTGTTAGTGATACCATAAAAATTGTTAAGTCTAAGTTTCCTGCATCATAGTCTTTAAACGGAGTTTTTGAGTGTGGAATAAAAGGCCCTATTCCTACCATTTGAGGATTTAACTCTTTTAAAAAGCACATATCTTCCGCTAAATTCTCTTCTGTCTGAAAAGGTGAGCCTACCATAAACCCACACCCTACCTGATAGCCAATTTCTTTTAAATCATAAAGACATTGTTTTCTGTTTTTAAGTGTTAAATATTTAGGGTGCAGTTTTTTATAGTGGCATTCGTTTGCAGTTTCGTGCCTTAAAAGATACCTGTCTGCCCCTGCATCATATAGTTTTTTATATGAGTCAAAGGATTTTTCGCCAAGTGATAAGGTTATGGCACAGTCAGGATATTGTTTTTTGATACCTTTTATGATATCTGCTAAAATATCGTCTGTAAAATAGTCATCTTCCCCACCCTGCATAACAAATGTACGAAATCCTAATTTATATCCTTCATCACAACAAGACATTATGTCTTCTTTGGTTAAGCGATACCTTAAAAGGTCAGAATTTTTATTTCTTATGCCACAGTAAAAACAGTCATTCTTACAATAGTTTGAAATTTCAATTAAACCTCTTATATAAACATCCTCGCCATAAATGCTTTTTCTTACACTATCAGCTTTTTCAAAAAGATACTCTGAAATTTCAGGATTTCGGTTCATAATAAGCTCTTTATATTCCTCTTTTGAAAGAGAACCTTTTGTATAAAGTTTATCAATTAAATTTTTCATAATATTTACCTTAAAAATTAAAAATGAACGGTTAAAAATTATAACCGTTCAAGCCATTAAATTTAATATTTTCACGCCTTACTACTCAGAATAAATCTTCGTAAGCCAGAACGATTATTTAACTTTAATATAGTATATCACAAAAATCAACTTTTGTCAAAAGGAATGTGGTGAAATATTGCCCCAAAATACAAAAAGGATACCAAGGGGTATCCTTTTTGTATTGGCACATCCGGAGGGATTCGAACCCCCGAACGATCGGTTCGTAGCCGATTACTCTATCCAGCTGAGCTACGGATGCATATAGAACTTGATAAATTATAACATAGGTGATTTAAAAAATCAAGTCATTATTGACTGTTTTTTAATAAAATTATACCCCGACCAAGTTAAAACTTAATCGGGGTGTTTTTTAAACTAATAATATAGGCAAATACCCATTAATTTCAGGTAAAGTTATATTTGTCCTGCCGTCTGATACATTAA
>JAZSNJ010000073.1:0-2491 GCA_045536355.1 Clostridia bacterium
AAAAGGAAATGGCTGTAAACTGGTGTACTTCATGTAAGGTTGTTTTGGCAAACGAAGAAGTTATACAGGGAAAATGCGAAAGATGTAACAGCGAGGTTATAAGAAAAGTAAAATCACAGTGGATGCTTAAAATAACCGCGTATGCACAAAGACTTATAGATGACCTTGACGAAGTTGATTATATTGACAGAGTAAAGGCACAGCAGATAAACTGGATTGGCCGTTCAACAGGTGCAGAGGTTGATTTTGAAACAACATCTGGTGATAAGCTTACAGTTTATACAACAAGACCTGACACACTTTTCGGTGCTACATATATGGTAATTTCACCTGAGCACCCATTAATTGAAAAATATAAAGACATTATAGAAAATTTAGATGATATAAGAGCATATCAAAACGAAGCAGCTCATAAATCAGACTTTGAAAGAACAGAGCTTCAGAAAGACAAAACAGGTGTTGAAATCAAAGGTATTAAAGCAATTAACCCTGCTACAAAAAAAGAAATTCCTGTATTTATTTCAGACTATGTTTTAATGACCTACGGAACAGGCGCAATTATGGCGGTTCCCGCCCACGATACAAGAGACTATGCTTTTGCTAAAAAGTTTAATCTTCCAATTATTCAGGTAGTATTGGGCGATGATGTTGATTTAGAAAAAGAAGCGTTTACCGATGTAGAAGACGGAACAATGATAAATTCAGGCTTTTTAGACGGTCTTAAAGTAAAAGACGCTATTAAAACAATGATAGAAAAACTTGAAAAAGACGGTGTTGGTAAGAGCAAGGTTAACTATAAACTCCGTGATTGGGTGTTCTCAAGACAAAGATACTGGGGCGAACCTATTCCTGTAGTTCACTGCGAAAAGTGCGGATATGTAGCACTTCCTGAAACTGACTTACCACTCCTTTTACCTGAAGTTGAAAGCTATGAGCCTACAGATGACGGTAAATCACCGCTTTCAAATATAACTGACTGGGTACAAACCACTTGCCCTAAATGCGGAGGAAAAGCAGAAAGAGAAACCGATACAATGCCACAGTGGGCAGGTTCATCTTGGTATTTCTTAAGATATATTGACCCTGATAATAATAATGCTTTAGCATCAAAAGAAGCACTCGATTACTGGATGCCTGTTGACTGGTACAACGGTGGTATGGAGCATACAACACTTCACCTTTTATATTCAAGATTTTGGCATAAATTCTTATATGATATCGGCGTTGTTCCAACAAAAGAGCCATATCAGAAGAGAACAAGCCACGGTATGATTTTGGGCGAAAACGGTGAAAAGATGTCAAAATCAAGGGGTAATGTTGTAAACCCTGATGATATTGTTGATAACTACGGGGCAGACACATTCAGAACCTACGAAATGTTTTTGGGTGCTTTTGATGTTGCAACACCTTGGTCAGAACAGGGCGTTAAAGGCTGTCATACATTCTTAAAAAGAGTATGGGGACTTTTGGATATCGTAACAGACGGTGATGAATATTCAAAAGATTTGGAAAGTGCTATGCACAAAGCCATTAAAAAGGTTTCAGACGATATTGAAAAAATGAAATTTAACACAGCTATTGCAACGCTTATGGCACTTATTAATGACTTTTATAAGAAAAAAGCAGTAACAAAAGGCGAAATTAAAACATTTTTACACCTTTTAAACCCAACTGCTCCTCATATAACAGAAGAAATGTGGCAGATTTTAGGCTTTGAAAAAACTATCGCTGAAACTTCCTGGCCAACATTTGATGAATCAAAAACTGTTGACAGCGAAGTTGAACTTGTTTTACAGATTAATGGTAAAATAAGAGATAAAATCAAAATGCCTGTTGATAAGTCAAAAGATGAGCTTGAAAAATTAGCACTCGACAACGAAAGAATTAAAGCTTTAACCGAGGGCAAAACGATTGTAAAAGTAATTGTAGTGCCCAATAAATTGGTTAATGTTGTTGTTAAATAGTAGTATAAATTGCACAAAAAACGGGCAGAATTTTTAATAAATGGAAGAAATTTCAAATTTTGCTTGTAATTTTATAAAATAGGTAGTATAATATCTGTTAGTTAATTTTAAGGAGGAAATAAATTATGTCAGTTAAAGTTGCTATTAATGGCTTCGGAAGAATCGGTCGTTTAGCTTTCAGACAGATGTTCGGAGCTGAAGGGTATGAAATCGTTGCAATCAACGATTTAACAGATCCTAAAATGCTTGCCAACCTTTTAAAGTATGATACTGCTCAGGGCGGTTACTGCGGAAGACTTGGCGAAAATCTTCACACCGTAGTTGCAGGTGATGATTCAATCACTGTTGACGGTAAAACAATCAAAATCTATGCTGAAAAAGACGCTAAAGATTTACCATGGGGTAAACTTGATGTTGATGTTGTTTTAGAATGCACAGGCTTTTATTGCTCAAAAGAAAAGAGCCAGGCTCACATCGATGCAGGTGCTAAGAAAGTTGTTATTTCTGCTCCAGCAGGAAACGACCTT
>JAZSNJ010000181.1:0-19907 GCA_045536355.1 Clostridia bacterium
AATTTACAAAAAAAGCTTTTGAATTATCCGAAAAGTTTGACACTCCGTGTTTTATAAGACTTTCAACAAGGGTGTCTCACTCACAGAGCCTTGTTGAAATTGGTGAGAGAGAAAATTATGAGTTAAAACCGTATGAAAAAAACATTGGCAAATATGTAATGATGCCTGGTAATGCAATCAAAAGACATGTTGTTGTTGAAGACAGAATTAATGCCTTAAAGGAATTTTCTGAAAACTGCGAATTTAATGTTATAGAAGACAATTCTTCAAAAATCGGTGTTATTACTTCAGGTATTTCACATATGTATGCAAAAGAGGCACTTGGTGATAAGGTTAACTACTTAAAACTTGGTATAGTTTATCCCCTTCCTGAAAAATTAATTAAAGACTTTGCATCAAAATGTGAAAAATTATATGTCATTGAAGAACTTGACCCATTTATTGAAAATCATATTAAGGCATTGGGAATTGAAGTTTCAGGTAAAGATGTATTTACACTTTTAGGCGAATATACACCACAAATGATCAGTGATAAAATTTTAAACACCACTGCCCCTGAAAGCATTACTCTTGAAGAAACCATTCCTGTAAGACCGCCTGTTATGTGTGCAGGCTGTCCTCACAGAGCAACATTTTATGTTTTAAAGAAATTAGGACTTGTTGTTTCAGGCGATATTGGATGTTATACCTTAGGTGCTGTTGCTCCTCTTCAAAGTGTTGACACAACCATTTGTATGGGTGCTTCAGTTTCAGCAGCTCACGGTATGGCAAAAGCAAGAGGCAGTGAGTTTAACAAAAAACTTGTATCGGTTATTGGTGATTCAACCTTTATGCATTCAGGAATAACAGGATTAATTGATATAGTTTATAACAAAGGCGCAAATACAGTTATAATTTTAGACAACTCAATTACAGGCATGACAGGACATCAGGAAAACCCAACAACAGGATACACCATAAGAGGCGAAGAAACCAAACAGGTTAATCTTTTAACACTTTGCAAAGCTGTTGGCATTTCAAATGTTGTAGTTGCTGACCCATTTGACCTTAAAAACTTTGAAAAGGTTGTAAAAGAAGAAACAAGTAAAGATGAACCGTCAGTTATTATTGCACAGCGTCCTTGCGCACTTTTGAAAAGAGTAAAATACACAGGCCATTGTGAAATTAACGATAATTGCAAAAAATGTAAAGCGTGTATGAAACTCGGTTGTCCTGCAATATCAGTTGTTGAAGGCACTGTTAAAATTGATATGACACAGTGTAATGGTTGCGGACTTTGCATTAATGTTTGTCCGTTTAACGCAATAGAAAAGAAGGAGGATTAGTATTATGACTAAAAATATTATGATAGTTGGTGTTGGTGGTCAGGGTACTCTCCTTGCAAGCAGAATTTTAGGTAACACCGTAATAAACGAAGGATATGATGTTAAAGTATCAGAAGTTCACGGAATGAGCCAGAGAGGCGGAAGCGTTGTAACTTATGTTAAGTATGGCGAAAAAGTATACTCTCCTATCATTGACAAAGGTGAAGCTGATATTATTTTAGCTTTTGAAACATTAGAAGCATACCGTGCTTTACCTTTTCTTAAAAAAGGCGGCAAACTTATTGTTAACAATCAGGAAATTGACCCTATGCCTGTAATCATAGGTGCAACAGAGTATCCTTCAGATATTATAAATAAAATGTCCGAAAAAGCTGATGTTACAACCGTTAATGCTCTCGATTTAGCAACTAAAGCAGGTAACTTCAAGTCAGTTAATGTTGTATTAATCGGAGTAATGGCCAAATCAACAGATATTCCTTATGAAAAATGGATAGACACAATAAAAACGACCGTACCCGAAAAATTTATTGAAACTAATTTAAAGGCATTTGATTTAGGCTATAATTTATAAATGGAGATGATAAACATGAAAATGTGGCAACCAGAAATAGAAACAATGCCTCGCTCAGAACTTAAAAAGCTTCAAAGTGAAAGACTCGTGTGGCAGGTTACCAGAATGTATGAAAGAGTTGAACTCTTCAGAAAAAGAATGGACGAAAAAGGTTTAAAACCATCTGATATTAAAGGTGTAGAGGACCTTTATAAACTTCCTTTTTCATACAAGCAGGATTTAAGAGATTATTATCCTTACGGACTTTTTGCAGAACCAATGCAAAACATCGTAAGAGTTCATGCATCAAGCGGAACTACAGGCAAAAAAATTGTTGTTGGATACACTAAAAAAGACCTTGAGGATTGGGCTAACTGCGTAGCAAGAATGTTCTCTGCAATCGGTCTTGATGAAGAAGATATCATTCAGGTGGCTTACGGTTATGGTCTTTTCACAGGGGGTCTTGGTGCGCATGGAGGTGCAGAAAAACTGGGGGCAACTGCTATTCCTATTTCTTCAGGAAACACACAAAACCAGTTGCAGACAATGGTAGACTTCGGAGCAACTGCACTTTGCTGTACCCCATCTTACGCTATGTATTTGGGAGAAGCTGTAGGAGAAGCCGGAATTAAAGATAATCTTAAATTAAAGGCCGGAATATTTGGCGCAGAACCTTGGACTGAAGATATGAGAATGGCTATTGAAAAAGCACTTAACATAAAGGCTTATGACATTTACGGCCTTTCTGAAATTATGGGACCTGGTGTATCTTACGAATGCGCTGAACAACAAGGTATGCACATTTGCGAAGATATGTTTATTGCAGAAATCATAGATCCCGACACTTGCGAAGTTTTACCTGAAGGTTCGCAGGGTGAACTGGTATTTACAACCATAACCAAAGAAGGATTTCCAATCATAAGATATAGAACCAGGGATATTTGCTCACTCAATTATGAACCTTGCAAATGTGGAAGAACTCATATAAGAATGAATAAACCTCAGGGCAGAAGTGATGATATGCTCATTATCCGTGGCGTTAATGTGTTCCCATCTCAGATTGAAGAAGTTTTACTTAAAGTAAACGGCGATGTTACTCCTAACTACCAGATTATAGTAGACAGAGTAAATAACACCGATACATTTGATATCAATGTCGAAATGAGCGACACACTCTTTGCCGATGATGTTAAATCTATAGCTACTGTTGAAAAGAAAATTACTGAAGATTTAAGGTCAATGCTTGGAATTAGCGCTAAAGTTAATCTTGTAAACCCAAAATCAATTCAGCGTAGCGAAGGTAAGGCTAAAAGAGTTATAGATAAAAGAATATTAAAGTAGGAGGTTTTTAAAATGGCTATTAAGCAATTATCCATTTTTGTTGAAAATAAACCGGGCAGACTTGTTAATGTTATGAATACTTTAGCCCAAAATCATATTGATGTCAGTGCTTTATCTTTGGCTGATACCATTGAATACGGTGTGTTAAGGTTAATAGTTGACAAACCTGAAGAAGCAGAAAATTGTCTTAAAGAAATAGGCGTATTTGTTAAAATCACCGAAGTTTTAGCTGTAACTGTTGACGATGTTGTAGGCGGTCTTGCATCTATGCTTGATGCAATTTCAAAAGAGGATATTGAAGTTTCATATATGTATGCTTTTGTTGGAAAACTTTCAGGAAAAGCTATAACAGTTTTAAAAGTATCAGACTTTGAAAAAGCCAAAGCTATTCTTGAAAAGAACAATGTTACAATCCTTTCAGAAAATGATGCATACAGAGCGTAAAATGGTTATAGATATTCACACACATATATTCCCCGACAGAATTGCTCCTAAAACCATAGACATTTTACTTGGTAATATTAAATCACTACACGGTTTTGATAATAAGGCTTATTCAGATGCGACACTTGGGGGACTCAAAACTTCTATGCACAACGCTACTGTTGATTTAAGTGTAGTCTTACCTATTGTTACCAACATTAAAAGCACCGATTCTATTAACACATTTGCTTATGATGTTAATAATCAGAATGATGATGTAATTTCGTTTGCAGGTATTCATCCTTTCAGCGATGATACTGACGATATCTTATTTAGCATTAAGGAAAAAGGTTTTAAAGGTATTAAACTTCATCCTGAATTTCAAAAGTTTTATATTGATTCTGATGAATCTCTTAAAGTTTTGAAAAAAGCTGAGGAATTAGAGCTTTTGGTGCTTATTCATTCAGGAGTTGATATTGGAATCCCACCTCCTGTTCATTGTACGCCTGAAAGGCTTAAAAACGCCCTTAAAATTATATCAGGCAATAATATTATTGCAGCGCATCTGGGTGGATGGCAAATGTGGGACGATGTAGAAAAACATCTTGTGGGAACAAACTTAAGTTTTGATACCGCTTTTATCAAAGACTATATATCACAAGACCAGTTTAAAAGAATTGTTAAAAATCACGGAGCAGATAAAATTTTGTTTGGAAGTGATTCCCCTTGGGAAAATCCAAAAGATACATTAAACTTTATTAAGTCGATTAATTTGCCTAATGAAGATTTTGATAAGATAACACATAAAAATGCAGTAAAACTTTTAAACATATAAAAAAACGGGCTTAAGCCCGTTTTTTTTATTTTAATATAATTTCATCTGCTACATTAGAATAATTATCCGATGTATACAAAAGTTTTACCGATGCTCCCAAAAGCTTGTCAGACATTTCAACCGCATTACCTTCGGCATCTTTGATTTTTGTATTATTGTTAAAGAAAATTTGTTTCTCTTCATTCTTGTCATTCACAATTATAATATATTTATAATTAGTATCAACATATTTAACAGTTCCTGAAACATAATCTGTGATTTCTTCAATTACTTTGGATGTGATTTTCATGTTTTCAACCTTAGAATTAAAGAGATTAATCTCAACTTCATACCCAAGTCTTATATCATACACATCTGCTTTTTCACCATCTAAAGTTATGGTTGCACCGCTTGAAGTAAAAGCAAAATCCCCTTGTGTGTTATTATAATTTACTGTTATCTCTGGTGTGGCAGAAATAACTATTTTACTTATGAAACCTTTAATTGTTTCTCTCACATTTTCTGATACAATTTTTGTAACTTTATCAGAAGTTAGAGTTATTGTTATGTAGTCCCCTGCGTTTATCGCACTTACAGTTTTTTTAGCACCATTAACCATGACTTCGCATTTAGTATCAAGCTCATAGGTATGGGATACTCCATCGCTCTCTGACTTAAGTTGTATTTTTTGTCCCGAAGATGAAACCATTGCACCTTCGTATATCCCTTGAACTTTTATGTCTTCATTATCCGATAAAAATTCAATCAAAGTTAATGTATCATTTTTGTAGATCACATTAATTGAATCGCCAATCTTTAAGCTGTCAATTTTAGTAATTGTTTCAGCATTTAGTTTTAATTTAAATCTTTCCAGTCCCTGAAGTGTTTTTTTAGTACCGTCAGGCTCAGTATATTTAACAGAATTGTTAATCGAGTTAACCTCTGTTATCTGTCCGTATGAATATACTGCTTTATTACCATTGATAATTCTATGTAAAATAGTTGCCATTTGTGCACGGGTAACTGTTTCATCAGGTGCAAAACTACTATTATCCATTCCTTTCATAAAGCCTTCATTGTAGCAAAAAGCAATGTATCTTTTCTGTTTTAAGGATATACCCTCAACATCTGTAAAAGGAAGTTTCGTGGATATGTCTTTGATTTCATCGGTTTTATCTAAAATCTTAACAATTATTTCAGCCATTTCAACTCGTTTTAAATTTTGCTCACCTTTTTGATTGTTAACAAAATCTCTGATTTCTTCAAAGGTATATAAATCATTATAAATTAAAAACGATAAAGTTTTTTCATAGCCTTTATATCCAAGTGCCATGAGTTTTGAGTAATACTTGTCATTTGAAGCATTTATATAAGCTTCCCTTTCAGCATCAATACTGCCAATAGACCTTGATGCAAGTAATAATGCATCTACTCTTTTAACGGGGTCTTCAGGCCCGAAAGATGTTTCATCATAACCGTTTATAATTTTTTTAGAAGCTAATTCTTCAATTTCTTTCTGTGCCCAGTGATCAGCTACATCTGAAAATGAAACTGCAAATACACTTATTGAAGAAAAGATCATTGCTACAACTAAAACACACGCAAATATCTTTGTTTTCATATTACATACCTCCCAATCTATCTCTCTAATATATAATAACATATTTGTCGTTTTTTATCAACAGTTTTTTAAGCTATGAGTATATAATGACAATATTTTGTAAAAAATATAAATAAATACTTTTAGCGAGGTGTTATTATGAAAAAAAAGAATAAAGGAAACCGTGTTTCTTATGCAATAGTATTTTTACTTTTAAGTATGGCAGTAACTTCTATTGCGGTAAGAGCACCTGAAAAGGATAGTAAGAATCAATATGTTAAAGAAAATTATGACGGAGAAATTGAAGTAAGAACCAATGTTTTAGTTGAAGATGACGAAACAGATGAACCTGTTATAAACGATCCACCACAAACTGTTATACCAAAACCTGAAATAAGCTATAGACCTCCTGCAAATGGAAATATTATTTGTGAATTCTCTATGGATAAACAAATATATTCTAAAACTATGGAGGATTATAGAACCCACTGTGGTATGGATATTGCGGTCAAAAGCGGAGATAGCATTTATGCTTCAGAACGAGGTATAGTTGAATTTGCCGGGAACGATGACCTTATGGGTGAAACTGTTAAAATTAAGCATGAAGATAACAGCGTCAGTGTATACAGTGGTTTAAAATCTACTGATAATATAGTTGAAGGACAGGAAATTAAAAAAGGTGAAGTAATAGGAATTGCAGGTGGTAACATACCATTAGAAGCCAAAGAAGTTTGCCATATCCACTTTGAGCTTATAATAGACAATCAGTATGTTGACCCAAAAGAACATATTAAATATTAAAAAAGGGACTATCAAAAGATAGTCCTTTTATTTATAAAATTATACAAATAAGTCCGCCCGAGCCTTCGTTAATTATTTTTTGCAGAGTTTCTTGAATCTTCATCTGTGCATCATCAGGCATATGTGATAATTTATTATGAAGTCCTTCGTTTACAAGTTCATGCAAAGATTTGCCAAAAATATTGCTTTCCCATATTTTAATTGGGTCTGTTTCAAATTCATTTAAAAGATAATGAACCAGTTCTTCTGACTGTTTTTCGGTTCCTACAATAGGATTAACTTCAGTCTCAACATCTGCTCTTATCATATGTATTGATGGGGCTGAAGCTTTGAGTCTTACTCCAAATCTTCCACCCTGTTTTATTATTTCGGGCTCTTCTAATTTAAGTTCTTCAATGCTTGGCGTTACTATTCCATAACCTTTTTGATTTACTTCCTGTATTGCATATGCAATTTTATCATACTCTCTTTGAGTATAAGAAAGCTTGTTTATAAGTGTAATCAGTTCTTCCCTGTTTTTAATCTCGTATCCTGATGTTTCACCCAAAACCTTGTAAAAGAGTTCATCAGGAACTGAGACTGAAAATTCAACTGCACCTTTCCCCATATCTATATTAGATAAAGTACATGTTTTCACAGTATCATATTTTGAAAACTCCGATGCGCAGTTTTCCATATCCCTTATTTTTGAAACACTCGATAGTGTATCTTTTACTATTGATGTAATATTTTTATAAAGCCAGTGTTCTTTGTCCATATTGTTTATCCAACTGTCAAAATAAATCTTGATTTCTTTAATCGGGAATTCTTTTAATACACTTTCTAATATACTGTTTATATCGTCCTTGTTTAATTTGCTGCAGTTTACACAAGTTGTTGAAACATTATATTTTTCTGAGAGTTCTTTCTTTAAAGACTGTGCTTTTTCGGAAGTTGGGTCAGATGAATTAATTACTATTGCAAAAGGCTTATTTATTCCCTTTAATTCTTCTATAACTCTTTGCTCAGGCTCAATATAATCCTCTCTTGGAATTTCGGTAAAGCTTCCGTCAGTTGTAATTACGAGTCCTACTGTTGAGTGGTCTTTAATAACTTTCTCAGTACCTATTTCTGCAGCTTTTACAAAAGAAATATCTTCGTCATTCCAAGGGGTTTTTACCATTCGTTCTTTCCCGTCTTCTATATATCCTCCTGCACTGTTTACAACATAACCAACGCAATCGATAAGGCGAACATTAAAGTTAGTATTGTCCCCTATATTAATTGATATGGCTTCATCAGGAACAAATTTTGGCTCTGTGGTCATAATGGTTTTACCACTGCCGCTTTGTGGAAGCTCGTCAATCGCCCTGGTCTTTTTGTGTTCATCTTCAATATTAGGTATAACAAGCTCTTCCATAAAACTTTTAATAAATGTGGATTTACCTGTTCTTACTGGTCCCACCACACCTACATATATGTTTCCTTGCGTTCTGTCGGCTATATCTTTATATATGTTTTCCATTTTCTAACCTCCGCGTATAATTTCATTTATTTGATATATATGCCGATATAAATTTAGTTATGATTGTTTTATTAAAAAATAAAGACAGGGCATTTTGCCCTGTCTTTATTTAGTCAGTTCTGCAAATCTTTTAATTTTAAATGTAGTTGTTCTTTCCATTGGGACAGAAGTTACTATAACATCTTTAATCTGTTTATATCCTGTAAGCTTTGTATTGAGTTGTTTTATATCTTCTTTAACTGTTTTGTGTATCTCATCTTGCGAAAGGTCTTTAAAATATTCTGTGTCATAAACTATTTTTGCTTTCATAACATCTTTGCCGTTATCTTTGTCAGCGAACACAAGACATTCTTTTACATACTCTATTTTATAAATAAGTTCTTCTGTTTCTTCAGGAAAAACATTTTTACCGTTTTCCAAAACAATTACATTTTTCTTTCTGCCTGTTATATAATAATAACCGTCTTTATCCTTATACCCAACATCACCTGTATAAAACCATCCATCTTTTAAAACTTCGTCAGTAAGTTCAGGTTCATTATAATAACCAAGCATAATATTTTTGCCTTTTGCAATTATTTCTCCAAGTCCGTTTTGATCTTCATCTATAATTTTCATTTCTACATTTGGAAGTGGAATTCCGATTGAGCCATATCTCATATTCGATGGATTTTCTGCAGATAAAACCGGTGAACATTCTGTTAATCCATATCCCTGAACTGTTAAAATACCTATATCGTTAAACCATTTTTCAACTGTTTTATCAAGTGCAGCACCACCTACAATAACAAAGTATGCATTCCCGCCTAATGCTGAAATAATATCTTTAAAAACTCTTCTTCTTATATCAATTCCAAACTTTCTTAAAAATGCACATATCTTAATCATTGTTTTAACTAAGTTTTCTTTGCCCGATTTTCTGATTTGTTTCCATGCAGTTTTATAAATAGCATCTGCAATTAAAGGAACGCAAACTAAAATGTCAGGTTTGTATTCGGCTAATGATTTATTAATTTTAAGGCCATCACAGAATGTATTTGTCATACCAAGACTTAAAAACAATATAACAGATACCATTCCAAAAGTATGATGAAGCGGAAGCATTATCATATTTACATCAGTTGACTTAAATGGTTCGTGGAGCGCCAATCCATAAAGATTTGTTACAATATTTAATTGCGACAGCATTACTGCTTTTGACTTTTGTGTTGTTCCTGATGTGAAAAGCAATAAGGAAAGTGCGTTCTCATCAATATCATATTTAATATTTATATCATCTGCTTTTTCTTCCAAAAGTGATGCTACATCGTTTTCAATTTTAATATCAAATGCAGATGTATCACGGTTGTCTGTTACAAATAAAACATCACTTTCACTTCTTGAAAGCTGATTTTGTATTTCATATTCTAACAGATTTTTGTCAAGCGGTACGCATACACTTCCGGTGTAAAATGAGGTAAATAATACTAAAAGCCATTCGTAACTGTTGTTTCCTATTAATGCAATTCTTTTTTTAGTATATCCTTTTTTCATAAAGACTGCAGAAAGTATCTTAATTTCTTTTAAAAACTGTTCATAAGTAATATCATTATACTCATCTTTATTAAGCTTAACTTTAAATGCTATGTTGTTTTTAAATTCGATTGCTGAATTTTCGAGCATTTCAGCTATATTGTTAAATTGTTTAAACATTTTATACCACCTTTAGTTTTTGTTATTATATTATGTAGTATCCATTACTATATTACCAGATTATTGATATTTTGTCAACCAATTTTTATGTTGATTTTATCTTTTTTTTGTAGTATAATTAATTAGAAAATAAAATATCGGAGGATTTTTATGAATTACGATATAAAACAATTTGAAGAAACTTTTAACCTTTGGAATAAGAGAATTGCTGAATATAAGCTTCCCCAGTGGGATCACCTTCCTTTAATTGAACTTTATATGGACCAGGTAACAACTCTCATAAATGACTATTTGAAAATATATTCTGATGCTTTTGGCGATCAAAAAGGAATTACACAATCTATGATTAACAACTATGTTAAATTAAAAATCATTCCTGCACCTGTTAAAAAGAAATATTCAAGAACGCATTTAGCCTATCTTATAATAGTATGTATCCTTAAACAGACATTAAATATATCTACTATACAATCAATAATACCTATGGACTTATCCGAAAATGAGGTAAAGGAAATTTATAATTCCTTTGTTAAAAATCAACACAAATCTTATTCTTATGTTTCTGAACATGTTAATGCAATTGCATCATATATTTTTGAAAATGAGGGTGAAAATCCAGAAAGATTAAATGACCTTATTATGCAGGTTGCCTCATCAGCAAACATATTTAAAATGCTAAGTGAAATAATTGTTAATTCTTCTAACACTGAGGAAGAACCTACAGAATAAAATAAAACTCGCTTTTTTAGCGAGTTTTATTTTTTATTTACTTTGAGTTGTTTTGTTCAAAATCATTGTAACCAATATAATCACAAGGATTACCACGAAAATGCCCAGCATTCCCTTGCCCATGAAAGGCAGTACAGAATAAAAGTTATCTAAATTAATATTCATTCAAAATTCATCCTTTCCAAATTACATAAAGAAGTTTAAGATAAGTCCACCAGCAATAACAGAGGCAATCTGACCTGACACATTAACACCCATAGAATGCATTAACAAGAAGTTGCTTGGATCTTCTTTAAGTCCCATTTTGTGAACCACCCTGCCTGACATTGGGAATGCAGAAATTCCGGCCGCACCAATCATTGGATTGATTTTTTTCTTTGTGAATAAGTTGATAAATTTAGCAAACAATACACCGCCCGCTGTGTCAAATATGAATGCAACAAGTCCTAAAGAAAGTATCAAAAGGGTTTCAGGCTGTAAGAATGATTCCGCCTGCATTCTTGATGCGATAGTTAAACCTAAAAGAATTGTAACTAAATTTGCCAAAACCTTTTGTGCAGTTTCTGATAAGCTGTTTAAAACGCCACATTCTCTGATTAAGTTACCAAACATCAAAAAGCCTATCAAAGAAACTGACGCCGGAGCTACTAATCCTGCAATAACAGTTATTACTATAGGAAACAATATTTTTGTTGTTTTCGAAACATTTGATGGCTTGTATTCCATTTTAATAAGTCTTTCTTTTTTTGTAGTCAAAAGTTTTATTACTGGTGGTTGAATTATTGGAACCAGTGCCATATATGAATATGCAGCAACCATAATTGCGCCTACATATTTTGAATTAAGCATTTGAGCAACAACTATTGAAGTAGGACCATCTGCTGCACCGATTATTGCAATTGCCGCTGAATCTTTAACATCAAAAAAGAGTGATGCAAGACAAAGTGTAAAAAATATACCAAACTGTGCTGCTGCACCAAAAATCATAAGCTTAGGATTAGAAAGAAGTGGCCCAAAGTCTATCATTGCACCAATTCCTATAAAAAGTATAAGCGGAAATAGTTCGTTTGCAATTCCTGCATTATAAAGGGTTGTTAAAGCGCCCTCCTCACCTATTGCACCAGATAATGGCAAGTTAACTAAAATTGCACCAAAACCCATTGGTAACAAAAGTGTTGGTTCCATATCTTTTTTGATTGCAAGGTAAATTAAAAGTCCACCAATTATCCACATTACAACCTGTTGCCACTGAAGATTTAAAACATTTCCAAAAATAGCTTCCAAAAATAACATTCCTTTCAATAATTTATATTTAATAAAAAAAAGACTTTTATTATACAGCTAAACTGCTGTAAATAAAAGTCTTGCTATTTAATACATAAGCGGGTAAAAAAATTACCGTATTGACGCAAATGTAACGGCTATACCGTCAGCTACTCCCTTTTTATTAATAGTATTTTACCACATATTTCTATAAAATTCAATAAATTTTTATATTCCTTCTAAATTAAATTCCGGAATAAAACTCTCATCTGCTGTTCCGCCTTCCTGGATATATGCATTTTCTATACCGAGTGAAAGTGCAAAATCTATTACTTTATTATATTCATTTTCAGTTACTTTTCTGTTAATTTCAGGGAAATCATTTAAGTTTATAGGTGTAAACTGATTCATTATACTGATATATATATCATCTTTATACTCATCATACAGATATTTAATTATTTTTTTGGATTCTTCTGTAAAGCCCGGCAAAACAAGATGTCTTACTATTACACCTTTTTTCAAAATATTATTATTGTCAAATAAGCACTTCCCTGTTTGCTTTACCATTTCCGAAAGGGCTTTTGATGCGTACTTAAAATAATCTTTAGCATTTGAATATCTAAAGCTCAAATCTTCTGCAATATATTTAAGGTCAGGTAAATAAATGTCAATTAGCTTATCAAACATTTTAATTGTTGACACCTTATCATACCCACCCGTATTATAAACAAATGGAATTTTAAGGCCATCTTTTTTCGCAAGTTCAATTGACTCTTTAACCAAAGGAGCAAAATGAGATGGTGTTACAAGATTAATATTATGAGCATTTTTGCTTTCAAGTTCAAAATATATTTGAGTTAACCTCGAAACGGAAATTTCTTTCCCGATATTACCATTTGAAATATTTTGGTTCTGACAATATACACATCCTAAACTGCAACCTGAAAAAAACACAGTTCCGGAACCGTTTTCACCCGAGAGACAAGGCTCTTCCCAAAAATGAAGTGCAGCTCTTGCAACTTTTAAATAGCTATTTTGACCACAATAGCCTTTGTTAAGGTATCTGTTCACATTACAGTTTCTTGGACATAAATTACAATTATTAAACAAAGTATGATTTCTCCTATATTAAAAAGCCCTTTTGCAAGGGCTTTTTAAAATTTATTTATTAAGCAATGTTTTTATGCTTAGCAAGTTTTTTAAGCATAATCCAGAAGTTTCCTGAAAGGAACACTGATGAATAGCAACCTGCTAAAACACCTACGATAATCGGAAATGCAAATTCTTTAATAGAATCAACACCTAAAATATATAAGAGTATAACTGTTACAACTGTTGTAAGAGATGTTAAAATTGATCTTCTCATTGTCTGCCATACGCTGGTGTTTACGATTTCGGCAAATGGAGTTTTCTTTGTAAGTCTTGTGTTTTCTCTTACTCTGTCAAATAATACGATTGTTGCGTTAATTGAATAACCAACAATTGTAAGTATTGCAGCAATAAACGATGTGTTTACAGGAATGTTGAAAACTACATAAATTGAAAGCATAATCAAAACATCATGCACAAGTGCCATAATTGCAGCAACACCTGATAAAAATTCAAATCTGAAAGCAATATACACAAGCATTAAAAGTATTGCAATAACTGCAGCTATAATAGCAGTTCTTTGCATTTCGCGACCAATTGCAGGTGATACAACTTCAAAATTGGTTATATCTTCTTCAGTAACACCCAAAGATTCAACAAGAGCAGTTTTAAACTTAATTGAATCATCTAAAGACAAGTCTTTTGTAAGTTTTACGATTGCATCAGTTCCGTCTCCTGCTTTTTGTACATTAGGCTTTTCGCCTACAGCATCTTTAACGATTGTTGCAATTTCAGATTGCACAGTTGCATCTACTGTTTTTCCTACTTTAACCGTACATTCAACACCGCCTGAAAATTCAGTATCTGCGGTAAATCCATTCACAAACATCATTACAATTCCAACTAAAATAATTACAGCTGAAATTATATAAAATATTTTTCTGTTATTTACTATATTAAACATTATATTCAGCCTCCTTATTCAGCATCTGCTGCTTTTTTAACTTTAGCACCATACAAGAAAGGTTTTTTAGGGAAAATTCCTGCAAGTTGGGTAATTGTAAATCTTGTTACAAAAATTGCTGTAAGCATTGATACTATAATACCTAAACCAAGTGTAATGGCAAAACCTTTAATTGTGCCTGAACCTATAACATATAAAACAACAGCAGCAATAAGTGTTGTTACGTTAGAGTCAATAATTGAGGTAAACGCTCTCTTAAATCCTGCACCAATTGCAGCTTTAACAGTTTTACCTAAAGCAAGTTCTTCTTTAATTCTTTCAAAGATAATAACATTAGCATCTACCGCCATACCGATTGAAAGAATAATACCTGCAATACCAGGGAGTGTAAGGTTAACTCTTAATAATCCCAGAACAAGCATTAATATACCAATATATGCACCAAGTGCGATATCAGCTGCAAGACCTGCTACTTTATAGAAAATTAACATAATAATTAAAATAGCAATTATGCCCCAAAGTCCTGCAATTAAGCTTGTATCTAATGCTTTTTCGCCAAGTGTTGCACCTACTGTGCTTTTGCTTACTGTCTTTAAGTCAAAAGGAAGCTGACCTGCGTTAATAACACTTGCAAGTTCTTCTGCCTCTTTAGCAGTAAAATCACCTGATATAACAGCTGTTTCAGAATTAATTCCTGTTGCAGCATATTCTGCACCAACTGATGGTGAAGAAACTATCTGGCTATCTAACATAATAGCAATAAAGTTTTTATTATCCTGAGCTTTTTGTGCAGCAAGTTTAGTTGCCTCTGCAAATTTAGCTACAGCTTCTTTGTTAAATTGAAGTTCTACATAGTTTGTAGCTGCTGAATTCTGGCTTAACTGACCGTACTGTTTTGTAGCTTTTTTAATATCAGTACCGTTTAATACTTCTTCACCGTCAGCATTAACAAACTTAAGCTGAGCAGTCTGGCCTAAAAGTCTTTCTGCTTCGTCAGGATCTGTTACTGATGGCATTTCAACCACGAATTTTCTTTCACCCTGACTTCTTACAGTTGCCTCTGTGAGTCCGAGACCGTCAAGACGCTTTCTCATAATATTAACTACTGTATCGAGCTGTTCAGGTGAGATTTGTTCATCTGTATCAGCTTCAAATGTAATAATTGAACCACCAGTTAAATCAAGACCTTTAACAACAGCACCTATTTCATCACTGTCACTAAAAACGCCTGCTTTGGTGTATCCTGCGATTGTAACATCAAAAAACGCGCCGTAAATGACAGCAGCGATGAGAATGCACACAATCAAAAGCTTTGCAATATTCTTTCCCATTGCTTTTTCCTCCTTTAAATCACATAGAGTAATTATATTATAAATTTCACTTAAAGTCAATAGTTTAAGACATTATTTTACAAGTTTTCCCTGTCCATCAACGAATGAAAAACACTCGCCTAAAACATCAATTTTAACCTTTGCATCAGTTTTTTCAACAACATCTTTAATGAATGTATCCGCCACCTCATTTTGAACAGATACATCAGCAGATATTTCGTGGGTAAAATCAGTATTTTGCACCAACGCGCCCCAAGATGCACTAATATTTTCCACCTTGCTCCATAAATGATAGTCGCATGTTAGTTTTAAATTTATGCATTTAATAGCTGTAACAATCTGACTGTTTTCAATGGCTTGTTTTACAGCACCTGAATAAGCCCTTACCAAACCACCTGTACCTAATAAAGTACCACCAAAATATCTGGTTATTACTACGCAAACATTATAAAGGCCCTCTCCTTCTAGAACATTTAAAGATGGTATGCCTGATGTACCCTGTGGTTCTCCATCATCGGAATATCTTTTAACATTCCCGTCCAATAGAATATACGCATAAACATTGTGCCTGGCATCAAAATATTTTGCTTTAACTTCATTTATAAACATCTGGGCTTCTTCCTGTGTTTCAACATGAACAATATTTGCTATAAATTTAGACTTTTTTTCAATCACAATACCTTCAGAATGTTTTAATATTGTTTTATAATTATTTGTCATAAAAACTCTCCGCAAATAAAAATTGCATCCTTTTTAAGGATGCAATCATTTTATCATTTTTTTTGGAATTTTTCAACATTTATATTTTAAATATTTTTCTTAAAATACCATTCCAAAATTTTGACGGTGTTAGAACAATTACTTTCATCTAAATACTTTCCTTTCTTTACTTACACATAAATAACAGCCCTATGTAAACCAATAATAGGCACAGCATAAACAAAATCCAGGTTTGTGGTAATAAAATATACAGTAAAATCCCGAGTGCTGCACCGGTTATCGTACAGAAAATTCTGTTCGCTTTTCTTAAAAACATAATATCCCAACTTTTCTAAATTAAAAGGTATCCCTGATATTATTATACTTCGGGATACCTTTTTTGTTACAATTTATTGACAACAAGTATTATTTTACCGGATGTTATACTTATTTTCGCATTGTCATCTTTTACAACATTACTCATCGTAAGAGTTTCACCTAAATTAATCTCTTTTTTCTCGAGTGGATATAAAAATCCCGAAAGAGACAATAAAGTCTTCTCAAGTGGAATAATACTTACCGTTTTACCTTTTAAAGAGTTTAAGATAACATCTTCTGAAGCAACTGAAATTTCAGTATCTTTTTCAGATATTGTACACATATTGTATTTTGATAACAAGAAGATGTTTGAAAGTTCATGGTCTTTTCGTTTACCCAAAGCACAAGTTAAAATAATTTTTGTGCAACCCTTTTCCAAACATTCTTTTATTGCAATTTCACCGTCTGTCAAATCTTTATTTTGGGGATAAATTTTTTGGTTAAATTTATGTGTTTTAGTTTCAAGAGAGTCCATATCCCCCACAACAAGGTCAGGAAAAATGCCTGATTTTAAAGCATGATCCAGTCCACCATCGGCACACACAATATAATCAGCATCTGCTGAAATGTTTTTTAAAAAATCAGCATCTCTTAAAACTCCGTTTAAAATTACCAGTCCTAACATAAAAGCATTTCCTTTATAACTGTTTCAGGGGCTTTTGCTCTAAAAACTGCATTTCCTGCAACAATGATATTTGCACCGCTTTCTACAACAGTTTTTATATTTTCCAAATTCACTCCACCGTCAATCTCTATATCAAGCTTTGGATATTTTTGTCTTAACTCTTTGATTTTATCTAAACATTCATATATTAAAGTTTGTCCACCAAAACCAGGATGAACTGTCATTATCAAAACCATATCAACCATTTCAGCAAATGGCAATATTTTATCAAGCGGTGTATCAGGCTTAATGGTTATTCCGACTTTTTTGCCCAAATCCTTAATTAGTTTTATTGTGTTTTCTGGATTTTCTGATGCTTCATAATGAAAATTAATCAAATCTGCACCGCTGTCTGCGAAAGATTGTATGTATTTATCAGGATTTTCAATCATCAAGTGAACATCAAAAAATGCATCACTTAGCTTTCGTAAAGATTTAATAACACAAGGTCCCATGCTTAAATTGGGAACAAAATGGCCATCCATAACATCAATATGAACATATTTTGCACCAGCATCAGTTACTCTTTTAACATCTTCTGCTAACTTTCCAAAATCTGCAGATAAAATTGATGGTGAAATTATTCTTTCCATAAATTTCTCCTTAATTATTTTTTATATGTTGGATATATCTCTAAAAGCTCATTATATATATCGCAATAACTTAAATATCTCTCTTTGGATATAAGATTTTGTTCTACTGCATCTCTTACTCCACAGTTAGGTTCTTTAATATGAGTGCAACCATTAAATTTACACTTATCAGTATAATCATCAAAATCCCTGAAACAAAAACCTAATTCTTCTTTGGGAATTTTTGTTAAATCAACAACCGAAAAGCCCGGTGTATCTGCTACAAATCCGCCAAAATCAAGCTCAATTAATGATGCATGTGTAGTGGTGTGGCGACCTCTTAATATTTTGCCTACTTCCCCAGTTAATCTGTTTTTAGTTCTCTCAATCAAATTAATTAAACTGGATTTCCCAACGCCCGAGCAACCTGCAAAAGCCGAAACCTTATCTTTTAAGACTTCTTTTAATTCACTTGCATCAGAATTAATATCATCAGCAACAGTTACTATAACTTTATATCCAGCTTTTTCATATATATCCTTTAAGTCATATATGCCTTTAAGGTCTGCTTTGTTAATACATATTACAACATCAAGGTTCTGGTATTCCAAAAAAGCAAGAAGTTTATCTATCTGCTTAAAATTAGGGTCAGGTGCTGCATTGGCAACAACTACTACAATCTGGTCAATATTTGCCACAGCCGGTCTTATAAGGCAGTTTTTGCGTTCTAAAACATCTACAATCGCATAAGTCCCATGTTCATTTTCCAAAAGAACATTATCACCTATATAAAGTTTTGTGCCTTCTTTTTTAAGTCTGCCTCTGGCTCTTGCCTCCACTAATCCTTCGGGAGTTTTAACTGTATAAAAACTCCCGAAGCCGCTTGTTAATATTCCTTTAATCAAACAATCAATCTCCTGTTAATTATTCGTTGTAACATCTGTCTGTTCCGAACCACCGACATTGGTTCCGCCTGTTGTTGCTGACTGACCTGCACTAACTGTAATTGTAACAACCGTGCCCTCAGGAACTGTTGTTTTAGCGCTGGTGCTTTGTAAAATTACAATGCCCTTTGTTTTGGTGGAAGCCTGATATACAATAGAATATTTCAAATTACTTTCTGCAATTAAAGTTGATGCTTCCTGTTCAGTAAGTCCCAAAACATTAGGAACTTCAACTGTTTTTTCTTCTGCCCCTTCGCTCACAACCAAAACAATTGTATCTTTACCTACTTTTACCAAAGTGTCCGGTTCAGGCGAAATGTCAATAACTACATTTTCTTCAACTTCATCACTTTTTTCATATTTAACTGTATAGGTGAGCTGTTCGCTTTCTAAAATTTCAATAGCTTCTGAATAAGCCATGCCTATTACATCCGGAACTGAAGTTTCTTTCATACCCTTGCTGACAGTTATATTAATTCTATAAGGTTCTTCTGTTAAAATTGTTCCCATTTCAGGGTCCTGGAACATAATGTATCCTTCATCATAAGCAGAAGAATAATCATATTCAACCGAAAATGCAATATTATCATATCTTTGTTCTGCTTTTTCGTAACTCACACCAATAAAGTCAGGAACTTCAAATTCTTTTGCCTTTCCTCCAAAGCTTACAAGTTCAGGGAACAAAAACATAATTCCTATAAATCCCAATACGCATACTACAACAATAGAAGAAATAATGGCGGCAACTACAGCAGTTTTGTCTTCTTTTGGATTAGAAGTTTTGTTCTTCTTTCTTGTTTTTGCTTTTTTGCTGTTTTTGGACAATCTGTATTCTTCGAGTGCTGAACCGTTTTTGTATTCTCTTTTATAGTTTTCAGGTGATGAAGAAGTATCGGAAGTTTCATCTTTGTTCATATTCATAACATTTATAAAATCCTGACTGAGTTCAGGCATAGCATTTGATTTTTTATGTGAATATGGACCGTCATGTATGGTTTGTTTTAACCAGTTAAGTTCTAAAAGCATTTCTCTTGCATTTTGAAATCTCTGATTCTGGTCTTTTTGCATTGAACGCAATATTATATCTTCAATTTCTGTTGGTACAGATGGCATAATTTCGGTTGGAGGAACAGGGTCTTCCTGAATTTGTTTTATTGCAACAGTTACAGATGAATCACTTTCAAAAGGAAGTTTGCCTGTAAACATTTCATACATTACAAC